>NZ_DIXC01000084.1 GCF_002435945.1 Mesotoga sp. UBA6090 | reverse complement strand
GAAGTTCCCTTCTTCGCCTTCTTGGGACACTGGAACCAACAACTGTTCTTATACTTCTCTGAAACTGGCGAACCGATAACTGATAACCGTTCTTCTAACTCTTGCAACTTGGATCTTGGAACTGACAACTGTTCTTATCTCTCGGAGGAGGCAGACCGTTGACGGTTGACTTTGTTCTTAATGCCCTTGCTCTTTCAAGCGCTCAACCACCAGCGAAGAGCGGATCTTCGCGCCAAGAATCGAGATTCTGACCAGAATCTTTGTCAGAGACATAAAAGGCTGAAGGAAGAGGACTTTGAGAGGCGGATGGCACTTATCATTGCTCTTTCAGATAGGGTCTGGCTTCTTCTTGCAACTTGCATCTTGGAACTTGCAACGATGATCTTCTCGGATGACGGTGAACGGCTAACGGAGAACCTTGTCTAATGCGACTGGCCTGAGTTAGCAAACCGACTACTTTTTGCCTTCTGTCTTGCGCCTGTGAGAAGGCTTCCACCTCTTCGGGCGAACAGCTGTTCGCCCCTACAAGAAGAATATGATTCTGAATGGGATGACAGATAAAGAAGATCGGCCTGCGTAGAAGACTGGCTAATTTTTCTTCCTGCGAAGCAGCATCACTTCCCCGGACGTTTTTCCGGGAATCACTTCTGGTCCTTGCTCTCGTCTCAGAGGACGGAGGACCGTTGACGGTCAACGTGGTTTTCATCAGCGTTCAGCTGCTCTTTCCCCGCAAAGCGGGCATTGCGACCGCCGATGTCTTTGGCGCATCACGAAATGTCGAAAATGATTTTCCTGAAGTAGTCTCGTGCAGCTTCTGTCGAAATGTAATTCACATCTTTGGAATAAGAGTGTAATGTGTTAATATTGCTATGTCCCCTGTCCATTTTGGCAATTGTCCAGTTTAGTTAGGTCAAACCGAGGAGGTAGGAGCATGAGTTTACAAGAGGGCTTTCCATTTCGTTCTCCAAAAAGTGACTGATCAAGACTAACAGAGCTGGAAAAGAAGGCGATATTCTCGAATGGCCTGTGAAACAACAACCCGGGGGTGACAATATGCAGAATGAAAAGAAGACAGTTCGCAGGTTTGTTTTCAAGCTGTTCAAGGTTTACTGGAAACGGGAATTGCTGGCTGCAGTTCTGGTCGGCGTGATGGTTGCGCTTGCAGTTGTCTTTCCACTATTGATAAGGCTGCTAATTGATGTAGTTATCCCTTCTGGCAATATGGACCTTCTCGTAAAATACGTTTTGCTTGTCGTCGGGCTCTGGTTTGGAAGCTTGATCTTTACCTATTTTGGCGAGGTGGTTTTTGAAACCACGGCTCTCATGGCAAAATCGGATTTGCGAAAGCAATTGCTAGAAAAGATGTTTGTTCTTCCTTTCGACTTTTTCCACAAGAATAAAACCGGCGAGCTCGTATCGAGATTAATATCTGATCTGGAACTTGTGGGAACTGTTATAGCACAGGTATTTCCGATACTGTTATTGGGAGTCGTTCAAATATCGGCGATTCTAGCAATCATGTTTGCTTTTAATTGGAAATTGACTCTTTTGCCCCTGGGCTTCATCGTGTTCTCCTTTCTTGTGATAATGTTGTTCAATATTATGGTGGAGAAAAGGAGCAAAGTAGAGAGGGAAAAATTCGGCGAACTGGCAGGAGTCACAAGTAACATAATCGATAATATGAAACTGATCAGAATCGCTATGCCATTTGCCTGGGTCATGAATTTCTTCGATCGTTTTCAAGGAGACCATGTTTATGCGGGCAAGAGGTTCATAAAGGCAATAAAAATCGCCGGTACACTCAAGACGTCGATAAACGGACTGATTTCCTTTTCATTGCTTGCCTATGGTGGTTACCTGGTAATGAAGGGTGAGATTACCGTAGGAATTCTGATGACTTTCTGGGCTTATGTTCAATCATTGTTCAACCCTATTCAGCTGCTCATGCAGGTGAACATTCTTCTAAGACAAAGCTGGGGAGGACTCCTGAGAACAATCGAGGTACTGGAAGCTCCTGAAGAAGTGAGCGATAGTAGTCCTAGGTTAGAAAATGTTCGGAGCATTTCTTTAGAGAATATTGAGTTCGGCTACGGCAAAAAGCAAATTCTAAAAGGCCTATCTCTTGAATTGAAGAAAGGGGAAATCACGACGCTGGTAGGTGAGAGCGGCGCCGGCAAAACCACTACTCTGAATATTCTTATGGGACTTCAAAGGCCCCAGTCGGGAACCATATACATAAATGGCGATCCGGTATCGAATTCGGCATCACTCAGACCCTATATCGGTTTTGTGGAGCAGACACCAACTTTGTTTGAAAGATGTACTCTCCTGGAAAACATCACCCTGGGTAGATCGATTTCTGAAGCCAGTTTGGAAAACATCTTCGAAAGAACAAACCTGGACGTATTGTCGAGAAGATTCGAGAATGGACTCGACACATTAGTTGCAGACATTCAGCTTTCAGGTGGAGAGAGACAGTTGGTCGCGCTGGCAAGAGCGCTGGTCTCGAAACCACAACTGTTGATTCTTGATGAGATCACGTCAAATATCGATTCAAAGACTGAAGAAATAATTCAGAATACCCTTTTGGGTCTGAGATCTGAAGGCATAATCGTGCTGATGGTTGCTCATAGATTATCGACTGTCCTACTGAGCGACAGAGTGGCGCTAATCAGTAATGGGGTTATTGTTGCGAGCGGAACTCACAACGAGCTGCTGAAGACCAGTTCCGAATACAAAAAGCTTTACTCGCTTCAGCTAATAAAAGATGAATAGAAGGATAATTGATCAGGCGCCCAGCGGAGCATTGTGAAAGCCCCGGACAGGGACATATCAGGCAGGCTTCTTGGTGCGCGTTTCAAAGCAGACAAGATCGGGATGCGGATGTAGAGCTTGGCTCATGATGCCGGAGGGGAAAGGCATGAATTCTGACTTTAACCCCCCGACTCATCTTCTGGAAGTCGTCGAAGGCGCCATGAAGGCAAGGATGAAATCTCGGAACAGAGTCAAGGGAGATAGGTTCACTTTTGTCCCCCAATCATTTACCCCTTACGCTGTTTTTCCTCATTGCGATTTGATCTATCAAGATACACCCCTAAGCATATTTCGAGAATGCTCTTCTTCCTCTTTGCAGCTTCGGATCAGCGACCTTCCAGCCCGTAGCGAACAAAGACGGGCCATTTGGCCCGTCTGCACTAGAAACCGAAATTGTATCTGCCTGCCAGATGAAAGTGGGGGAAGAAGGTCGAGTGCCTCGCAAGCTGCCCTCCCTGGCTGAATCCCACATTTATGATTGAAGTTGCCAACTCAAGACTGAAGTCTCTCATGTCGTAGCCTGCTCCGATGTGGGAAACCAGCGGAAGATACTTCATGTCTCGAGCGGCAAGGACGCTAGACAATTCAGTCATCGCCGTTACCTTGAAGAAAACAGGCGGAAGAGAAGGCGAGAGATCTTCGAGTCCTAGTTCGGCATAAAGTCCTATGAGGGACTGCATGGGGTCAAGAGAATAGAATTCCATTTCCTCAAAGCCGAATCCGAAGACCGGAACATCTGCAATAATGCCTAAGACGGGTTTGCTAAACAACATCCAGCCTACCTGAGTCCTCCCGAAGAACTGTAGATCGAATTCCTTTGTCTGCCTGTCCTGATTGAGAACAAAGCCCATTCCCACTGAGAAATGGGCGGCCATCAAACCTGCGGCCAGACCAATAACCAGAACAAATACTGCGAGCTGTTTCACTTACACACCTCCTAAGAGTCTTATATCAGTATCTCAGCCTTGCGGCAATCTCACTTTGAAGGAGTTCCTTATCAACCACTACGACTTTTCCGTCGTTGTTTATTACGCTTCGCACGATCCATGGGCCCACATTTCTAACTTCTCTGCTCTCCTTTACGGCGCGCGTATATACAAGCTCTCTGTCAAGAACATAACCTCTTTTCCTCTCAAGAGGATTAATGAAAAGCGTGTCGATCCTTCTGTCATTTGCTGCTTTCGAGACTTCCGTCCAACCTTCGACATACTTGTCGAAATTCTCCTGAGCCATCTCCAGAAATTCCTTTCGAAGTCTCCTGCTTTCGCTATCGATTAGTTTCTCGACTTCTTCCTGAAGTTGCTTCTCCTGATTGAGTGTCTTTTGAACGAAGATTGGGTATGCATCCGGAATCAGATGTTTTGCTTCCTTCTGGAACTTTTCGATACTCTCATTGAACGAAGAAGAGTGATAGAAGACGAGGTATTCTACGTCTTTTGGAATCTCTTCGTCGTTCTTGATTAATGATGCGGTTTTCTGAAGGAATCTCCTGTTCTCTTCTTCTTTTACCTTGCTAACCTTTTCCGAAGCGTTCCCGTGATACATCGCTCCCGATGAAGGTGAGGGAGAGTACTCCTCCAGATACTCCTGTTCTTTCTCTCGAATGGACTCGTTTTCGATGCTCTTAATAAGAGAGAGTCTTCTTCCTTCCATTACATAGTACGTTGATTTTTCCCTCTCCAGTGAGACAACAAGTGCCTCCGCCGAGGAGCTTGAAAGCCAGATCATTTGATCAAGATCGAATGTCTTGCCTACGTAAATCTCCTTCTCGGGCTTTCTATGAAGCGGGATGATTTTGACACCTTCGATTGCTTTATCGTTTTTCATATCTTCGCCAGTGTGGAACTCCACAAAAATCGCCAATCCTCTTCCCAGATCATCGATGTTTCCGAGTTTGGTTAGGACGGCTTCAACAACCTTCTGATGGATCTTCCCCATACCGGTTATCTTCCCGTCCTTTCTCAGACAGTCGAGGATATTTGACTTCAAATGTTTTTCCGCATCGCTCCTTTTGAGATTCTCCATCGGAAAGTAGAAAGTGAGAAGATATGAATCTGATCTGATCCCGGCCTCTGCACTGAGGAGCTGTTGAAGTTCTTTTTCCATCTCAGCTTTTCGAAGAACGCGTGTAGCGACATCATTCATTTGATTTGCCTCCTTCCTTCGCTTCTTGGTGGTCTGAAAGAACCTAGGGGCTTTCATTCTTGGCACAGTCTTCCATACTCAGTACTCTCTCTGTTCAATTATAATATCTGAAATCTATTGACCGCACTTCAATTATAACCCTGGGAAATATAGTACAATAGCCTCGGAGATGATTCGTTTGGCTAACAGTTTACAGGAGTTGCTCTTCTCTAGAATGGAAAAGACGTTCCCGGCACTCAAAGTAAGGAATTTCAGATATTTCTGGGTAGGTCAACTGATATCCGTCATGGGAACATGGATGCAGACAGCCGCTCAGTCATGGCTCGTCTTGACGACAACGGATTCCCCTTTCCTGTTGGGTCTTCTCGGCGTTGCGCAATTTACTCCGGTACTCATTCTATCACTACCTGCAGGGGTCTTCGTTGATCGTTTCCCCAAGAGGAGCATCGTAATGTTAACTCAGATAGCCTCAATGATCCTGGCATTCATACTTGCGATTCTTGTCTTTACGAATACAGTTCAATACTGGCACATCTTCCTTTTGGCGTTTGGTCTTGGAATGGTCAAGACACTCGACATTCCTGCAAGACAATCTTTCATGATCGAATTGGTGGGTCGTGATGTGGTTCTTAACGCAGTTGCGCTGAACTCAACGGTCATTAATCTTGGAAGAATCGTAGGACCCGCCTTGGCGGGGGTAGTAATGGCTCTTGTCGGTGCGGGTTGGTGCTTCTTCGTTAATGGAGTCACGTTCATAGCTGTGATAGTCGGCCTGTTCAAAATTGACGTAGCGCCGGTCGTAAAGAAGAGACCAAAGGGGACCGTGATACCTGACATCAAAGAAGGCCTGATCTATCTCTTCAAGAGTCCGATACTGACCACCACAACTTTGATTCTCGCAATCGTCAGTACGTTTGGCATGAATTACAGTGTTTTGATTCCTGTTTTTGCAAGAAATCAGCTCGGACTTGATGCTCAGGGATATGGACTTCTGATGTCTTCTTTGGGAGTCGGGTCATTGCTTGGAGCACTGATTGTTGCTGGCAGAAGTTCCAGTGGGCCGAGCAAGACGAGGCTATTTGTTGTACCGTTTATAACTTCTTCGCTTTTCATCATTATGGGGTTCAATCGTTCGTACTTGCTTTCGGCTTTGCTTATCGGGAGTATGGGGTTTGCTAACATCTTCTTTACCACCACTGCCAACAGCTTGATGCAAATAAACTCTGACAACGAGTATAGAGGAAGAGTTATGAGCGTTTACTCTCTTGTGTTCGCCGGCTCGACGCCGCTCGGAAACATGTTTGTCGGATCGATCGCAGACCGAGCCGGCGGAGGGAGCGCATTCTTCTGGGCAGGTGTAGTCACGGTTCTGCTCGTCTCGGGAACAACGATAGCCCACAGAGTCAGGAAGAGAATTTCAGCGGTGAAAAGTGATGTATCGGCATGAACGTTATCGGATCGAAATGTTGTATAATGATTTTGTTTGTATCCGGGGTGATTATATATGCCAAGAATTCCCTTCTCCCGGATTTCCAGGTTCTGGGGGTTTAAGGAAAAGATCAGGTTTGAAAGAGCATTGAATGGCAGAGCTTCGGTAGTCAGCTCTGGCGGATGTTTGTATGTGTTGAAGAGAAGGGCCGCGGGTATTCCTGCTGAATCTTGTCAAAGTGGGCTCCTGGCAAGTCTTGTCGGTGCCGGAGTTCCTGTTTCGGCTTCCGTTTATGCCCGCAATGGCAAGTCTGAAGTAAGAATCGGCAAGTACGTTTACTCATTGTTTTCTTACATAGAAGGAGAAAAGGCCGACTCAAACATCTCTCATGCCACTCCCGAGACGGCGGTTGAGCTTGGAATTTTCACCGGAAGGCTCCACAAAGCTCTCAAGGAGATAGACGACGATCAACTTGAAAGAACGAATCTGCTGAAGTCGCTGACATCTGCCCAGCGATACTTCAGTGCAGGGGACCTCGAAATGGAACTTGAAAGTGTTGAGGATTTCTTCACCGATTTCTACAAGATATACTATAGACTGCCGGTCCAGATCATTCATGGCGACTACCATCCCGGGAACATAATCATCCACGAGGGGAAGGTCTCGGGGATTGTAGACTTTGATTGTGCGACTCGAGAAGTGAAAGTGCTAGATCTCGCCTATCTAGCTCACAGCGTTTTCACCGAGTTTCTGAAGATCGGTTCTCCGTCGCTTTTTCTCTATTTGCTTCCGTATTTGCTTGAAGGATACTCCTCAGAAAACTCTCTTTCCTCAAGCGAGAGGGAGAGTTTTGTCTATCTTCTTTCTGCTATTTCAATTATCCAGATTCATTACTTTACTGCGAAAGAATTGACTGAAGAAGCGCGCTTCGCAAAGAATGTTTTCAAATGGCTGTACAAAAACAGCAGTCGGATCAAGGAAAAGTCGGGCTTGATCCTGGCCGGTTCCGAAAAGGCGATCTAGTGTTGTTCAAGAGATAGTGAATTTCCCGCCGTGCTTTCTTTTCTCCTTAGTTTAGTTTCTTTTCATTTGTTTCTCCCGAATTGGATATTTTGCGCAGAATCCCTCGCCTCGGTTTCTGCTAATTGATCGCTGACCCATATTCAAACTATATGCCAGCCATCAGAATAACGGCAGTCGGATCCGAGCAATTGGAGCGATCCACTTTGCACTGGAGTCTTTAACCCTGTTATTCAGCTGAGCCCCTTTGGAAGAGAAAGAGATCGATGGAAAATAAATGGAATGTTTTATTGACAGTATAATGGCATGGTCAATAGCCCCTGTCAAAGTATAATCAATTTGAGGAGGTGAATCCATGCTCGGGCTGAAAATCGTCATCGAAAAGGGCTCTGGAGTCCCTTTGTTCAAGCAGCTTACAGATCAGTTGAGAACTGCGATAATGAGGGGGGAGATTTCTGAGGGAACAAGGCTTCCTTCCGAGCGAGAGCTTTCGAAGTTGCTCAGGCTGAACAGGAGCGTTGTTGTGAAAGCCTATAACGAACTGAAGATGGACGGCCTTCTGGATTCCCGATCGGGAAGCGGTACTTACGTCATTTCAGTCCGACCGCCTCAGAAGGAATTCGACATGATATCGTGGGGAGAACAGCTTAACTCATGGGCTACAGTTCCGGCCGGTTCGGCGAGATGGGCCAGCGTTCTTAAGGGCCGGCCCGACGATTGTATAAGGTTCGATACCGGCATACCGCTTGTTGGAGACGAGCAAACAAACCTCCTAAAAGGAATTCTGTCAGATCTTACCGAAGATGAATTGAAGAGTTCGCTCGACTATCCGTCGCTTAGGGGCAACTCCGAGCTCATCAAGTATTTGTGTCTGAGACTGAACGGTTCCGGGATGCATGTAAACTCGAGGAATATTCTAATAACTATTGGTGCAGAGGAGGCCGTCTATCTTCTGTTTTCTGCGCTTGCCAGGCCAGGTGAAACGATCGTCGTCGAGAATCCGACTTATATAAACATAATCAACATTTGCAGAATGTTTCAGCATCGAGTGCTCCCCGTCGGCAGAAACTCTGAAGGTCTGGATTTTGCGACTCTTGAAAATGTCCTGAAAAGGAGCAGGGTGAAATTCATATATACCATGAGCTGTTCGCACAATCCAACGGGTTCAAACATGTCTGAGGAAAAAAAGGAGTCGCTGGTAAGACTTGCAGAGAAGTATTCCGTTCCGATAATTGATGACACGGTCTTCTCGGAGATTCAGTATAGTCGTCCTGCGCCGAAAACACTTAAGTACTACGATCATCACAACTGCGTGATCGAGATAGGAGGGCTATCGAAGGCCTATGCTCCGGGTCTTAGAATCGGCTGGATAGCTGCCGATGAAGCGTTGATAGAGAAGCTGATCGAACCGGTAAGAATGATCTCACTCGGAGTTCCGAACATCAGCCAGCTGGTCGCCGCGAAGCTCCTTTCTACGGGGGAATACGACCGTTTCTTGAAAAGGTATCTTGGGCTCTGTCTTGATAAAAAAGAAGCTGCGAAGAGAGCTTGCCTAAGATATCTTCCCCCTTACGTGAAAGTCAACGAGGCCCAGGGAGGAAACTTCTTCTGGCTTGAGTTACCGGCCTCGCTGGACTGCTGGAAACTGGTTGCCGAAGGGATTAAGAACGGAGTTGCAGTATCACCGGGAAGTCTTTTCACCTTTGACTCGAGCGGCAGGAACTTCGTAAGGCTCAATCCTCTAGGAGTTCCCCTTGAACAGATAGAAGAAGGGATAATTCGACTCTCAAAGGTAATCGAGTCGATTACGACAAGTGACATAAATGAGGAAGGCACTGTTTCTGTGGTCGTGTAGCTGCCGTAAGCCTAACTCTCTCCAGAATGGGAAAAATATCTGTGGGCCCAGAACAGGAGAAGTGAAGAGATTTCGGTCTTGAGTCTCATAATTGAATTTTCATAGTTGAACTCGTTGATTCTTTTGAGGAAGTTCGAGAAGCCTCTGATCTTCGAAAGTGAGTAAGATTTCTCCCCCACTCTCAGGCAGTTTCTGTCCAGAGTGACTCTTCCGGAGAACTCTGATTTATTGTCGGTTCCAGTTTGAAGTTCCGTTATTACTCCCTCTCCGGCATCTATTTTACCCCTCTTTGCTATGTAATCAGAGAGCAATTCTCTTTGAACCTCGAGGATATCGGTGACAGTTCTTCCGGAAACATAACCGAAATCGTCAACCGTATAGGTAAGACCGCATTTTTCGCATTCCGCCGAGTCTCCCTTTGCTTTGACTGACTGGAATGAATGGCACTCTTCGCAAAACCAGATGATTTTCTCGATTCCTTCGGCCTTTCTCTTGCCTTTGAAGGGAATTCTCTTTTTCTCCTGCCACTGCCAGTCGGAGGCCTCGGAGAGATAGCCGAGCGCTCCCTTGCCCTCAAAACTCTGAAATTCAACCTCGATCCTTCCCCATCTGTGATGATCGGCCCACCTTGGTTTAGTGAGATAGGCACCGCTCATTCTGGCGGCGACGATCGGTACATTCAGCCTATCCAGGAATTTCGCTGTGCCTGGCGGTACTTCGTCGAACTCCCCATCCCAGGTCACAGATCCCTCAGGCATCAGGCCCAGGACTCCGCCGGTGTTGGCTACTTCGATCATTTTCCTCATGGCTGGAAGATCGGGGACGCCCTTTCTCTTTCGAATAGCGCCTCCCGCTCTTAGTATGGGCCCCGAGAGAGGATTACTGAAGTTCCCTGCCGCGACGGCCCAGACTATCGGATAACTTACAAGCGCTTCGATCAAAACGGCGTCGATAAAGTATGCATGATTGCCGATTAGGATGAAGGGTGGCTCCGGCAATCTCTGGAGGCCGATTCCATGTAGATTGTATCTCTTTATGAAGGGATGTCTAAAAATCGGCCACAGGATTCGCCAGAGAAGCTTGTCGCCTGGAAGTCTTTTCGTCATCTAAATCAGAAGCTTTCTTGCCTGCCCGAGCGATTGTGGTCGTGCCCGTACATCGGCCACGATCCGGAAGGGAAAGAGTGGGTCGACAGTGAACCCAGTCTGCTTCTGCCTCCTATGTCGTTCAAGGTGACTGCATAATACAGAGCGCCCTCTTGGCTCATGACAGGAGAGCCGAGGCTGTCGCTTCCTATGTGATCGGATCTCTCCAGTGTTCCATCTGCGATGTTTAGCTGGAACAATCTGGCCTCTCCGTTCTTGAGCGCGTAGAAGCGATTGCTTTGCTGGCCGCCCGTTGCCATCGTTCCGAAATAGATCGTTCCGTCTCGTCCGACTGCGGGCTTTGACCAGATCTCTCTTCCAGTATCGAAGCTCCAAAGCTCTTGTCCGTCGGAGGAGAGACAGTATAGCGCCCCGTCGTAAGCTCCATAGAGCACATTGCCGCTTTGATCGAATGAAGGACTGCCCGTGATTGCCGAAGCACCTTCCATTTCATTTCCGCCAAATGACCATTTGAGATCACCCTCCGGAGAGATTTTCAGGAGCCTGCCCTTTGTCGTCCCGATGTAGAGATTGCCGTCACTGTCGACAGAAGGAGCACAGCTAAACCATTCACCTTCTCCCGGTTCAAACGAGAATATTGTCTTACCCGAATCTGAGCCGGAAGCAAAAGAGTAGATTCTGTCAGATGTACTGACGAAGACTTCTCCGTTCTTCCTGATAACGGGAGTACTGAACTGAAATGAGCCTTCTGTTCCGGAAAAGATGCAGCCTGACAAGAAGACGACAAGAACAATGCAAATCGCAGCTATTTTCAAAACAACACCTCGTAATCTAGAGATCTAGCGAACTCCCTATTGAAATAATAACCTATTACCTCCGAGGAAAAGAAGAATCAAACTGACCGGCCGGAACAGTGAGTGTTATGTCGTCCGTCGCTCTTCGACAGGGGTCGTCAGCGCTTGCGTCCTTGTGAATCGTCCGCAAAAGCTGACGACTTGGTCATCCAAAGGTCCAATCCCTCTTCTTATGTTAGGCATTTTGGGATACAATGAGACTTGTGGACAGAGTATTCATTGTAATCTATTTCATATTGACTTTCACTCTGATTGTCCTTTCGAAAAGACGGAGAGTGCTGATTGCCTTCACGGCAGGTATGCTGCTGGTGGTGCTCAAAGTCTCTGAGACAATGAGAATAGAGACAATATCTGAGTTTGTTGACTTCAACGCCATATTCCTTCTCATAGGAATGATGGTGATAGTCGGCGTGCTCAAATCTACTGGATTCTTTCAATATGTGGCAGTCCGTACTCTCAGGGCAACGAAGGGAAACATCCTTCTGCTGTCGGCGCTTTTTTCGGCGATAATTGCTCTCTTCTCTATGGTTCTGGACAATGTCACTACTATGATAATGTTCATGCCGATAATCTTCTTCGTTGCCGATACTGCGGGATTCAATCCCTTTGGGTTCACGGCGGTGATGATTCTGGCTTCAAACATCGGCGGTTGTATGACTCTAGTAGGCGATCCTCCAAACATCATTATTGGTAACGCCTCCAAGATTCCTTTCATGACTTTCAGCGGTCTGGTGCTGGCTCCGCTACTATTGACTTATGTTATCCTGATGTTGATCTCCAGATTCAAGATTCTGAAGAGTCTCTCTTCACTATCTGGAAAGAAGGAGGAGATTCAAGGGTTAAGGCTCGATGGAGTCATAACCAATAGGAAATTGATGTATGTCTGCCTCGGAACACTGGTGGTTGTGGTCACTGGATTCATCATGCACAGTATCGTTGACATAGAAATGTCGCTGTTCGCAGTGCTGGGAGCTTCATTTTTGCTTCTCTATACGGGAAAGGATTTCGAATCGGTTGCTACCGAAGTGGACTGGAACGCGATTCTCTTCTTCATTGGACTCTTCTCGCTTGCACACTCTCTTGAAAGCACCGGAATAACGGGAGAGCTTTCCGCACTGGCTTTGAGTCTTTCGAGCAACCCGGCAGTTCTCTCTATGCTGATTCTCTGGGTAAGCGGAATGATAGCGATGGTTACTGGAGCCATTCCGGTCGTTACGATCTTCATCCCTATCGTGGCCCAGCTATCTGTTCACTACCCTCTTCAGTACGATCTCTGGATTGCTCTTGCTCTGGGGGCAAACCTGGGGGGAAACGGAACTGTGACCGGTCATCTTGCGAATGTCATGTGTTTTGAGATGGTAAACAAGGAGTATGGAAACAGTCACAGTTTCCTCGACTTCATGAAGATCGGGTTCCCTTCGGCAATTATTTCACTCGGTATTTCAAACCTTTATCTTGTTTTGAGACTCGTGCTCTTCGGCTAGCAGGAACTTTCAGATAACCATGATCGATTTTATCAGTATGTTTGTCAACCAGACAACCGTTGTGACGAAGATCAGCGAAAGAGAGGTCTTCACTACTCCTTGCCTGTAGAAATCATTCGCGATCAGACCGGGAACGACGGTTCCAATTACAGTTGAGAATAGTTCTACCGGGAGGTTCGGCATAAGAAAGGTGTCGAGGGAAAGCTTGACCACGACTCCGAGGAGAATGCCTATTGCGAGTCTCTTTCTTCCGTAGAGAATCAGATACCTCTGGAGAAGGTTCAGAATCAGGAACGTGACCAGACCGACACCCCATGTATACAACAGTCTCAAAGGTTGTTCAATGAAAATGAACAGATAGACCGGCGTTACAAGCCCTCCGGCCGACAACCCCGTCACCCACCAGAATACTGTACTTATGACGATTCCAATTGAGAACAAGGCAGGACTCATCGAATCTCCTCCAAACCGCTAAGCCACTGAACAAGGCCGCGAATATTTCCGAATCCGAAAACGAGCTCATGCCCTTGAAGAAGCGAATAGAGCCGGCTCGGGTCTTTCAGCTTTTCCACGTTCTCCCTCTTCAGTATCCTTTGAGGAACAGGCCCTCTGACTATTATCCTGTCGAAGTCTCTAATCATCGCTTCGAAGACGAGAGCTCTGTCCGGCCTGTCGTCTCTGGAGTTGAAGAATCCGACGAGCGGTCTCTCGGGAAAGTCCTCTCTCGCTTTTTTCAGAAGTAGAGAAGTGGAACGAATGTCATTGGCCGCGAACGCATTTGCCAGGACAGTGTCCTTGATCCCGTCGCCGAGATGCAGATACCTGAATGTTCCCACATCAGGCAGCGCCTCTCTCATTCCCTCAAGTGCTTTTTTCCTGTCCAGATCAAGTAGTTCTACAACCTTCAGTGCGATAGAAAGGTTTTCCTCATTTGGCTCGAATCTGAATCTGGCCGTGTCTTCTTTTTTCGGGCTGACAGTCACCAATCTAGTATTTATCCTAGAACAGTGGTTTTTGACTGATTCCATTGCCTCGGACGAAACGTTTCCAAGGACGCAAATCCCGCCTGGAGTAATAGATAGAGAAAGCACTTTGGCAGTCTCTATTTCATCGGCTCCAATCTCCTCGATATGGTCCGGGTATGAGTTCGTGATGACTGTAATGTCTGCTTCGACAATTCTCATGCTTGAAAGCTGCATCTCGGGCTTAATAGCCATGCATTCCACAACCAGTGCATTGCAACCGTCCCTCTCCGACTTCTTCAAGGCGAGGAACTGCTCCTGTATGTTTGCAGGACCGTGACGAACCACTTCGACATGGTTCCCGTCGGGGGTTATCCATAGAGGAACAGTCCCCGTCGTCTTTCCCAGTACCCTGAAGCCGTTTGCTTTGAGGGCCGCGTGAATCAGTCTTACCGTCTCGCTCTTACCTCTGGTTCCGTTCACTTGAACAGCTATTTTCAATCTTTCCCTTCTCTTTCTCGAGAGAATGTTCTCAATCACGAGAAAGAATAGAAGGATCGCCAATGCGGCCAGAGCCAGCAGCAAGTTTGTCATTTCCTAATCATCCTTCCCGCGACAACGCAGAGGATCATAAGGAATAGAAAGGTCAAGGTTAGAGGCAACGAGTAACTATCGACAAAATATACTCCGCTGGTTCCCGGTTCCGGAAGCGGAACAGGGTCGATCGGAATCCCATTCTCCATCGCAAGGTCTCTAATGTTCAGCAGGTGAATCACGGGCACACCGAGCTCCGCGAACTCGAAAATCAGTCCCCTTTCATCGCCCTCAGGGATCGAAGAGAACGAAGTCAAAACACCGTTATCCAGGCTGAGAGCCAGCAGGCTGTTGCCGAAGTTTGTGCTTGCTCCTCCGACATTGACGAAGACAGAAGGCAGTCCGGCCGACTTCTGGAGATAAAGCTCAAGTCTCTTTTCGATGCTTGCTTGAAGAGACTCTTCATATATGAAGATCTTTCCGCTGGATAAAGCAATCTCCGTCATCAGTTCACGAGCTTTCGAGAAAAACATCCCGCTTGCCGTATCGTAATTACCTCCAAGAGAGACTGCGATCAGGCTGTCTTTAAGCAGCCCTACCTCAACAAGTCTTTCCAGCATCGTAATGAAGGTAAATTCCGGGTGTGTTGCGCCGTGCTCTGAAGCGCCAATCGAGTAGATCACAAGGGGTTCAAGTTCCAACACTTCACAGGCGCAGAGAGTGGCGAGAAGAAGCGATGGGAAAGAGCCGCTCGCTCCTATAGCTACGGTATCACCTTTCTTGAGATCGAGTTCTTTAAAGTACTTCACCAGGAGAGCAGCAAAGTCTGGATTGGTAGATGTTCTCTTCGCCTCCAGATTTCCTAGAGTAGTTGTCAGCTCCGTGAATTCCGGTCCAATGAGCCCGGTCAGATTAGGGTCGACGGAGGGATCGATTTCTATGCCAAGCGATTCCCGGAAACTCGAAAGTTCAGCTATGGAAGACGCCATGAGCCGAGCCGCGGAGAGCTGGGCAGAGAAGTGAGGAGACTCGATCCTCTCCATTGAAAGACTGACGATGAAAAAGGCCGCTACTCCGACAACGACGCCGAGCAATAACCATTTGAGAGAAATGTGAACTCGATTGAAAGGGACACTGCCCACTGTATGAAAGTGTTTCAAAATAACTCCTCTAATCCATTAACTAACCGTTAGAACCCTGATTATCGCCAAAACTACTCCTGTTATTCCTTCACCTCCAAGAAGTCCAGATGATACTATCATGCCGGTCTCCTTCGATTTTGGATTGATCTTGCCGACAATGAAGCTGATAACGCCTCCAACGAATGCGGCGGTAGATATCTCCATAGGGAGGTACATGCCAATTCCAAGCGTCATCCCCGGCAGTTTCATCAGATAGATCAAGATCCCAATCACCAAGCCGAAGAAAAAGGCCGGGGTATTTGGAAGGCCACCGACCATGGTGGAAACGGCGTATGCTTGTGGCGCGGGGAGCTCCGTTCCCGGGCCCATTGCACCATAGGCTCTGAACATAATAAAGAGAACTATTACCGAGACAACTGCGCCAATGACTCCGCCAACGGTCTCGGCAACGATCTGAGCCCTTGGGTTGGTCTTCAAAAGGTAACCGGATTTGAAATCGTTGAGTACATCGCCCGCGAGGCCGCAAGCAACTGCCACTACTCCCGCTACCAAGAACGCTTCGATTGTACCGAGGCTGGCGACTGACTTCACGGCAATAAGAATGATGATGCCGAATATCTCCATTGGATTGATGCCCGATTGCCCGGTTATCGAAGCGGCCATGGCCGTCGTCAGCCATACGCCGACTATAGTTAGGAGAGAAGAGACGAGAGTCATTTCCGTCAAAGTTGTGAGAAAGAGAGCAACGGCCGCAAAAACCAAAGGTATCCAGCGAAGCGTCTTTATTCGCGATCCCTTCCCGCTGCTCTTGACGGGAAGGTAGATCTCTCTTGCACGCGGCAAGATTCCCTTGAGCAGAATTCCAACACCTGTGCCGACCATCAGCCCGATCCCGAGACTATCTTTGAAGGCCGTCGCAGAGCCGACATCCGCGAACCATCCGGCCGCAACTCCGACGGGGATCAAGAAGAAGTAGCTTAGAACAGCTCCAAGGAACCACACTCCTGTGAAGAGCGGTCCGATTATGTAACCTATGCCAACGGCCATAGGGGAGATCCACATTCCAAAGAAGATGTTTCTAGAATACAGTCGGACCGAAGACCACGCTGAGGGAATCCATCCCAGCCCGTCCCTTACAGCGACAAATACTGCAGCGGCTCCCATGGTGGAAAAGAGATACTTGGCCTTCTTCCCTCCTTTGTCACCTGCAATGACTGTCTCGTAGGAAGCCAAACCCATGGGAAAGGGCAGCTTCTCCTTTTCAATGAAATAACGTCTAATCAGTGCTGTGAAAATGACTCCCAGAATAGTGCCTGCCAATGTGACGACCAGGAGTGACAGGAAACTTACCTCTGAGGAAGCCTCAAGAATCCAGATGCCCGGTACTGTAAAGGCCAGACCGCCAGCCACCATTGCTCCTGAAGACATAGCAGTGTGCGTAACGTTTATCTCGTTCAGGTTAGTTCTGCCCAAGGCCTTGAGTATTGCCAGGGACATTACTGCAACAAAGATGGTCGGCCAGGGAAGAGCACCCATTCTCAGGGCGACGTACATTGAGCTGGTAGTGATGATTATCGACCCGAGTGCCCCTATGACCAGGCTCCTGACCGTCAACTGCTTTGAATTACCCTTTTCCAGCAACACTTCGGTACTTTTCACGCTCTATCCCTCCTTTGAACCGACATAAGAGAAAGCCCGGGCAGGCTCTTTAATACACCACGAATCTCTGCGCGATTTACTTCAAAGAGAAAACCGCGGTCACTGTTCAAAACTATCGATCGGATCGATTCCTATCGAGTTGAGCCACTCGACGGCAATCCTTCTCAAATTCTCGCTTTCGAATTTAAACCATGCGTCCTTGTATTCTCTGTGATGTTCGAGAAACGCGCGAAATTTAGAAAATGCACCTCTTCCGGAAATCCCGTAATAGACTTCATCCCTGATGCTCTCTTCTACTCTTGTGTAAATGAACTCTTCGATCAGTGCGAATTTTTCTCTTGGAGTAATCCACGGTAAGTCCTCGAATCTTTCCGATTCATCGCCGCAAAACAAGTCATAATAAGTGTACAAATCTTCGATTTTCATCCATTCGTACCTCAAAAGGTCTTCAGTGATCTCTTCTCTTTCAACCTCGCAGTTTATCAATTCATCCGGGAAACAATCTTCTTCATAGAAGATGATCTCCCCTGTCTCTGTATCGAGATACGATATCACGTCGCGCTCTCTGCGGTCAATCTCCATCAAATTGACTAACATATCGATGTCGATCGGCAGTCTCTTCATTGTTCCCACCCTTATCGGCAAACTTGTAATCCCGGTCAAGTTGCTTTGCCCAGTACCAGTTTACAACATCCTGGCCCGGACGATGAAGGCGCGATGGTTCAACTCTGGAAATCTCTTAAAGACAATGTAAAGCGGAGCTACTTACGCAATCCTTTCGCCAGTTTTCCTCCGGTGAACTGAAGAAGCTGGCTGATCGCCACAAGAACGATCACAGCGTAGAGAACTACGTCCCACTGGAATCGGTAGTAACCATAGTTGATCGCCAGCTGGCCAAGACCTCCGGCCCCGACCGCTCCCGCTATGGCGGTGTAAGTTACGAGATTGATCAAAAGTACGGTTATATTGCCGATCTGATCGGGCAATGTTTCCGGTATCAGAACCTTTGTGACCATCTGCCACTTGTTCAGTCCCATAGAGTTTGACGAATCGATTATTCCCGAAGGAACGGCGTTGAATGAATTCTCCGAAAGCCTCGCCATGAAAGGCATAGCTGCAATAGTAAGATTGAAGATTGCGGCATTCGGCCCAATTATCGTCCCCATCACGTTTTTCGTAACGGGAATCAGAAGCAACACGAGAATAATGAAAGGTATTGATCTGAAGATATTTACCAACAGGTCAAGCAGCGCATAGAGGGTTTTCAGCCTTCGCGATCTTGAACAGAGGTAAAGACCTACACCAAGCGGAATGCCGAAAAGAGTTGACAGGAAACCGGATAGAAGAAGCATGTATAGAGTTTCGAGGGTCGCCTTGAATATTTGTGAGAACATCAGCGGACCTCCTCGAGGAAGAAGACGGAGTCTCTAAGTTTCTCTATGAACAGATCCTGTTTATGCCCATCAATTGCGATGATCATTGTTCCGAAAGGCCCGTTCTTCAGCTCTTCGATCTTCCCGTACAGAATGTTGATCATTATATCGAACTCCCTTGCTATCTCCCATAAAACGGGCTCGTGGGTACGTTCCCCCCAGAAGAGTACTCTCAAGAGCCGCTTATGCCCTGAAAGAACGCTTCTTTCCAGCTCAAGAGGGCGTCCAAAGTCACTCACTTCATTGTTCTCGATCTTGACGAAGAATTCGTGCGTAGGTCCGAAGAAGTGCAGCTTCCCATTCTGCAAATATGCGACTCTGTCACAGGTTCTCTTAATGACATCCATATCGTGGGTGACTACCGCGAAGGTGACTCGCCGTCTTTCGTTGAGATTCACTACGAGATCGAGAAGTCTGCCTGTAGTCCTCGGGTCGAGAGCGGAAGTGGGTTCGTCGAGAAGAATCAGCTTTGGATCCATTACCAGAGCGCGGGCGATCGCAGCTCTCTGCTGTTCGCCTCCGGAGAGCTGCGAAGGGTAAGCGCTCAACCTGTGTTCCAGACCGAGCTCCGAAACGATACTCATAACTCTTTCCCTGATCTCGCCCCTGCTGATTCCCTGAATCCTCAGAGGGAAAGCGATGTTCTGGTAGACGGTTCTGTAACGAAACAGGTTGTAGCTCTGGAAAACCACTCCTATCTTCTTTCTAATGCTCCTCACTTTGCTTTCGTTAAGCCCGACTATGTTTTGGCCGTCGAACATGATCGATCCGCTATCCACCGGCTGGAGAAGGTTAAGGGTACGGAGTAGAGAGGTTTTCCCTGCTCCCGACAACCCTACGATTCCGACGATCTCGCCCTCTTCGATGGAGAAGCTGACATCATCGAGGATCTTTCTCCTTCCCGATTTGTCTTCGAAAGAAAGGTTAAGTCTGTCAACGCTCAGTATCAAAGCATCAAACCTCAGAAAACGGGCACTACCGCACCATCGTACTTTTCATTTATGAAGTCTCTTACCTTCTCCGACGTCAACACACGGATGAGAGCTTCGAGCCATGCTTCGTCTTTGTCAACCTCTCTAATTGTGATTATGTTTGCGTACGGAGATTCCGCACCTTCTATGAACTCCGCATCCTTGACTGCATTAAGGTTGATGGTAAGCGCGTAATTGGTGTTTATGACGGCTCCGGCAACGGTCTTGTCGTCTGTGTATACCCTTGGAATGAATCCGGCCTCGATTTCCACAAAGGTTAACTGTCTGGGGTTCTCTTTGATGTCTAGAACTGTGGATTCCAGCTTCGAAGGGTCCTTGAGCTGAATAAGCCCGTTGTTGTGAAGCAGAATGAGCGCCCTGCCCTCGTTCGTCGGATCGTTCGGAACGGCTATCTTCTCACCCGGGGAAAGCTCCTCAATAGGTTTCTTAAGGAAAAAACCCATCGGTTCAACGTGTATTGCCTTTGCCGAAACCAACCCTTTTATTCCTCTTTGAGAAGTGAAGGACTCTAGATAAGGAACGTGCTGGAAATAATTCGCATCCAGTTCCCCTGTGGAAAGGGCGATGTTCGGAAGAACATAGTCGTTGAATACAACGATTTCCAGTTCGTAGCCCAGCTCGGCTAGGTCGGCCTTGATTACCTCCAGAATCTCGGCGTGGGGGACTGGAGTGGCTCCAATTCTGATCTTCGTGGTACCAAACGCAAATACGACTCCCAGTAGAACGATCAACACAAGAAACTTCTTCATACAAATCCCTCCTGATATAAAAAAAGGGCGTCTCCTTTGAGACGCCCTGCTTCTATTTTCTCAGGTACAGCTAAGCACCCGAAGAAACAAGGGCGTTGCCGTACATCATCATAGCTATTCTGTTTTTCTCTTTAAAAGTCTCTTCAGTCATAAGAAAACCTCGCGTTCGTTTAGCTCATTATAGCTCAACGACTCTTTCCAAAACAAGTCGATATTGTAAATAAAAGCTCATAACAGTTCCAGAGTCAGTTAGATTCGTTGTAACCGGAAATCTTTATGAACAGCTTGCCATCATCTCTTTCCTTGTAGCAGGCTTTAACAAGCCTGCAACTGGTTGTCTTCGGATCTTTGCAGATAAGGAAAGTGAAGGAGAGATCCTTAGCTTTTCCCTTAAGGAGTTCCATACTCAAAGCAGAAAGAAGCCTATCTAGCCGCTTCTCTTCCTTTTGTCCATACATCCTGGAATTCTCGTCTGTCTTGACCGTTTCGTTCCATAAGTTCTCCGTAATAATTACCGGCAGCTTAATTCCAACCCTCTTCGCAAAAGGCGTAACATCAATCATGCCCCCGTCTATTACCTGAATCTTCGGGGAGCCGAGAGATGTTTCTCCGATGCTCATTGATAGCACCTCCATAGTAAGTGTTACTATTACCATAACATCTTAGAAAGACGGTTGCAAAGGCTATCAAGAGACTCCCCGGTTGTCTGGAGCTCATTAGACCGGTATTTCTGACAAAGCCTCTGAAAAGCGTTACAATTCGAATCTTAATCGCCGATTATTTTTATCAGAACTCGCTTTCTTCTCATACCGTCCAGTTCATAGTAGAAGATCTGCTCCCATGGTCCGAAGTCGAGCCTCCCATTTGTTATGGCAACAACAACCTCTCTTCCCATAATCGTTCTCTTGAGGTGAGCATCGGCATTGTCCTCGAATCCGTTGTGTTCATACTGCGAGTAAGGTTTCTCGGGCGCAAGCCTTTCCAGCCACTTTTCGAAGTCATTATGAAGCCCGGATTCGTTGTCGTTGATGAAAACACTTGCAGTTATGTGCATGGCGTTCACGAGTAGAAGTCCTTCTTGGATCCCGCTTTCTCCGAGCGCTCTTTCAACATCTGGAGTGATGTTGATTATCTCTCGCCTGGTTGCGGTGTTGAAAAAGAGTTCTCTCCTGTATGATTTCAAGTCCTTCACCTCCTTCTCGATTAAAACACGTAGGGAATTAGCCGCCACGTCTTCTTGCAGTATTCTTTATAAGCATCTCCAAAGACCTGTTTGAGATCTTTTTCCTCCACTGCAATTCTGTACAGGATGCCCGTCGTCGGGAGTATGAAAGCAAGGATCGAACTCAACGGGTAATCGAAGACGAGAGCAAGACCAAGAAACCCTGTTATCTCGGCGGCATAAGCAGGATGACGGATTACTTTGAACAGTCCGTCGGTCCTGAGCTCTTCACCGGGAAGCGCTCCTACATCGATCGCGAACGAAGGACCGAGCTGGCGGACTACCAGGAAACGGACAATGACGGCGAATACCATCAGTGCGACACCGACATATCTATGCGGAAGAAAGGGAACCATAAATGCTTCGTTAGAATTTCCATCGACAGCCACCGCTCCAAACATGCCCGATAGAACGAAGGCAAGCATTATGTACTTGGATCTCTTCTCCTGAAGGCGCACGCTGATTCTTCTGTTATGAAAGAAGAAAAGATGAATGTCGAATCCGACCCAGAAAATGAGAACGATGAAGAAAATCAGTTGACCAAACAAAACGAAACTTCCGGGAGAAAGTAGATGCAATCAATTCTATCATCAGGCCAGTGTGAAGAAGATCTCACATCAAAGCCCTTGCTGGATGTCTTCGACTGTATCTGTTGGCAAATGTATGGGGTGAGGCTGATGTAGTAGAATTGTAATACAGGTGGTGATGAGATGATTTTCGGGAAAGGTGAGAGACTACTATTCTTTCGCTTCGAGGATGGAGAGGATTTTATTGATGCATTTGTTCAAGCCCTTTCGGAAAATGGGCTTGATTCGCTCGTGGTTATTAGTGGAATCGGTATGTTGAGAGACTTCAAGATCGGCTGGTTCAACATGGCTACAAAGCAATATGAGACGGAGTATATCTCAGCGCCACATGAACTTCTTCATGTTTCGGGAAACGTATCGCTCAAAGGCAGCTCTCCATTTCCACATCTTCATGTAGCGCTTTCAGGACCTTCAAGAAGCGCAGTTGGAGGCCACCTGTTCGGAGGAACAGTGTGCAATACGACGGAGCTCTTTGCCGTCAGGACCGGCGACCTGAAACTCATCAGAGATGCTTCCGGCGCCGCAACGCCTCTGGAATTCAGAAAGTGAGTCTATCGAATTGAGATTCCTTCACTGCTCCGATATTCACCTGGGGAGAAGACCTATCGGCTCCCCGAACAGCCCGTATTCGTCTGCAAGGTATGAAGACTATTTTTCAGCCTTTGACTATGTAGTTGAGTGGGCAGTACAGAACAAGCCGGAGGCCTTCTTCATAACTGGTGATCTCTTTGACAAGAGAGACATAAATCCCGATACACTTGCCAGAACACAGAGTATTCTCTCCAGATTGAAAGAAAACGGGATCAGGACATTGGCAATAGAGGGGAACCACGACAAGAGTTTCAGCGCAAACGAGTCCTGGCTGAGATTTCTCCATGAGACAGAGTATCTGGAGTTGCTCTGCCCGGTTCAGGGAGAAAAGGACATTGTCTTTCCGTACGTCAGTATCGAAGGATTCAAGGTGTTCGGACTTGGCTATCCCGGCTTCATGGCCGAGGAGATGATCCTCAGGGCTTCTTCTCTTCTTGAAGGTAAAGACAATATAATACTTATCCACACCGCGCCCGGGAACGACAACTTCATTCCCGGTCTTGTGTCACCCGAAGCGTTGAAGATTCTTAGGTCGAAGGTGATCTATGCCGGGGGCGGGCATCTGCATTCTCAACTCGCTTTTCCTGTAGAAGAGCCGTTCTTCTTCGTGCCCGGATCGCTCGAATACTGGGACGTCTGGGAGAGAGATAGAAAGGGGTTTTACGTATTCGATACCGAGACCGGAAGAGCCGATTTTCACGACTCTCGCAGGAGGGAAAGACAGGAATTCTCCGTTTTTCCCGGCGAAGGCGACGACCTTGACGAGTTTGTCGATGAACATGAGATTCATGGAGGAGCCATAGTACTGGTAACGGTAACAGGAAGCGGAGAGTTCTACGTAGATCCCGTGCGTTTGGAGAGAGAGATAGAGTCTTCCGGAGCCCTTAAGGCCTTTGTTAGAGTCCGGAGAACGGATAGAGAAATCACCCTCGACGACTACAGGCTGATGAGCGCGAGGGATATCGAACGAGAAGTCATACTCGGCTCCAGGGAGTGGAAGGAACTCGGAGCAAAAGGCGAGGACCTTGTGGGCGCAATAGAAAAGATGAAGCAGTCTCAGGAAGACGGAAGGTATGACCTGTTCAAAGAATCTGTAGATGCCCTTCTTGAAGCCATAGTTGGTGGTGGCTCTTGAGGATTACTTCGATAGATCTCGAGAACTTCCGCAGTCACTCCAGATATTCCGAAACCTTCGAGAAGGGAATAAACCTCATCCTGGGAAGAAACGGCTCGGGGAAATCATCGATCATCGAAGCTATCGGACTGGCCCTCTTCGGAGGAGGACTGCGCGACAAACAGGAAGACGCAATCAAGTGGAACGAGAGAAGGTCGAGAATAACCGTGACTTTTCTGGCCGACGACGGTCTGGAGTACAGGGTCGAGAAAGTCTTCGGAACCGGTTCAAGTCACGAGCTGCATCAGGGGGACCTTCTCATTGCCCGCGGGAAGGAAAACGTGATAGAGAAGATCAGAATCATCTGCGGTCTTCAGGGAGACATCTCGAAGACATTCGAGAACGTGATAGTAGCTTTTCAGAACAGGATCGCCGATCAATTCCTCGGCAGTCCTGCTGCGAGAAGGGACTATTTCAACAGGGTCTTCCAGGTCGACCTTTACAGGAAGATTTCAACGGATTTCATGCGCAGTTATCTCACCGACCTGAGGAATGAGAACGAAGCTATCGAGAGAGAGATAGCCTTCATGGAGCAGCAAATGGAGAGAAAGGCAGAAGTTGAAGAGAGGGTGAAGACTCTCTCGGAGGATCTTTCGAGGGCAAAAGAGGAACTTAAGTCTCTGGAAGATGCCCTCAAAAAAGTCAAAGCAGAGAGACTGCGCCTCGAGGAAATTGGAAGAGAGCTCTCTTCGAAGAGAGGACAGTTTGAGCAGCAACTGAAGTCATTGAGGGACGAAGCTGGCTCGCTGAAAGGCAACCTTAGGCAAAGAGAAAGGGCGGTCGAGGCCAAAGAAATCGTTGACAAAAGCAGGGAAGGCCACGATCTCTATGAGAGACTGCTGGAGAAAGAAAATGCCCTAAGCGCCGAAAAAAGGAGGCTGGAAGGCCTTGGCGAGCGTTCGGCAGCTATTGAGAAGAGAATCGCTGAACTACAGACAGAAGTTGCCCGCTTTAGCGGAGCGCTCTCGAATTCGGAGGAAAGACTGGAAGAGAGCGAGAAGCAATTCGAAGAACTGAAAAAGGAACGAGAAGAGCTAAGAAGGAAGATGGAAGAGGCGGAACGCGAGGGAGGCAAGAAGCGAGAAGCCTACAACCTGTGTCTTTCGAGGAAAGAGGCGTTTAGGGTGATCCTCGAAGAATACAGGAAGCCCGAGCGGCGGCTGGCTGCTCTTGAAGATCTCTTAAAGAGCCTTGGAGAAACGGAGGGTTCTGAGGGACTTAATGAAAGGCTGGCGAAAATCGACGAAAGTATAGAAAGAGCGAAGCAGGAGGTCCTTCTCTTGGAACAGCTGAACGAGGCCAGTGTCAGCAAGGCTTCCCGGAGAAAGGCGCTTGAAGAATACAGAGGCTCACTCGCCGTTGGTATCTGTCCGCTCCTGGATGAGAAATGCA
Source organism: Mesotoga sp. UBA6090 (assembly GCF_002435945.1). Lineage (NCBI taxonomy): Bacteria > Thermotogati > Thermotogota > Thermotogae > Kosmotogales > Kosmotogaceae > Mesotoga > Mesotoga sp. UBA6090. Next base: position 9,650 of record NZ_DIXC01000084.1, on the reverse strand, counting down.
AGAACATCGAAAATAGAAGAGATTATGAAGGATACATCGAAGGCCTTATAAACCGGCTTTCTTCGGGTGAAAGAGAGCTATCGAAAAAGATTGCAGAGGTTAAGGAAAGCCCGGCGAGGCTTGGCAAACTGGCGGAGGAGAGGGCTCTTATCCTCAACACAATAGAAGAGACCGATAAGAAACTGAAGGAAAAGTCTAATCTAGAAAAAGAGAAGCTTGACCTTACGGAGAGAGTAAAGAGCTTCCTTCTTCAGCTTTCGGCGATTTCCGGAGAGTCAGGAGAGATAGACGAGATGAGCGAGAGCGTAGAGGAAGATATTAGAAATGCCTCCACCGAGCTCGAGCTTCAAAAGAAACACATTTCCACGCTCAAGAATCAGATTGAAGAAAGGGATTCGCGTCTGGAAGAAATCAAGAGCAAGATCAAATCTCTCAACGAACTGAAGAAAAAGACGGAGGAAGCAATCACTTCCCGGTCGAGCGAAACCGATGCTCAGAAAAGCATTGTTAAGGAATTTGCGGAGGAACTTGGAAAGCTTCCCGGATTGAGAGCGGATATCGAAGAGATTCGCAGAGCGATGGTTCTTAATAAAAGCGATTATGAAAGATTCAACAAGTATGTGAATCTTGCTGGCTATCTCGAGGAGTACTCAAGTCTCTGCCGCGCCTCGCTCGAAAGATGCAGAAAGAAGGCGGCCGGAGTGACGGGCCTCAGAGAGGAGATTCTTGCTCTTGAGAAGAGCTTCGATTATGGCCGTCTCGAAGAGCTGAAGGCAGACGAGACAAAGGCCGAAGAAGGTTATGCTCTCAAACGAGACGAAACAATATCCACCGGCAGGGATATAGTTTCTCTACGGGCAGAGCTGAAGAACTTCGCAGAGATGGAAGAAAAGAAGAAGCTCAAGAAGAGAGCCGGCGAAAAGACTTCCAGGAAAATCAAACTCGGAGAGATGATCAGAGACAATCTCAATCTCACCGGGGAGAGAATAACCGCCGGATTTCGGGATGCGATAGAACGAAAGGCGACCCTGGACTATCAGCGAATATCCGGCACCGAAGAGTCAATAAGATGGAACGAAGATTACGAAGTCTCTGTCAAAGCATCCGAATACGGCGACGGTAGCGTCAGAAGTTTCGCGAATCTCTCTGGTGGGGAGCAGGTATTGGTCTCTCTTTGTTTGAGAGCTGCAATGACGGGGGTTCTGAGCGGAGCGAGGTTTGCCGTCTTCGACGAGCCGACATCGAATCTCGACAAGGAGAGAAAAGAATTGCTTGCCCATTCTCTCAGAGAGCTCTTCGGTGAGCTCGATCAGTCAATAATAGTTACTCACGATGACGTCTTCTCTGAAATGGCGCAGAAGGTAATAAGACTGAACGGCAGGGATGAAGGCGAATCTCTTTGAATCGGAGGTGCAGTGCTTGAAAACAGTACTCAAGAACATAGACTATCTTGTGACAATGAATGAAAAGAGAGAGGAGTTGAAAGACGCTTATGTCACCGTCGAAGATGGAATAATCGTCGATGTCGGCAGGGAAACTCCTCCTCCGGGTGGCGTGGAGATCGACCTCGCCGGACGGATCATCACTCCCGGCTTTGTCAACACTCATCATCATTTTTATCAGTCGCTCTTCCGCAGCGTGAAGGAAGTCGCCTCCGCCAAGCTGTTCGACTGGCTGGTCTTCCTGTACGAGAGGTGGAAGAACCTGGACAACGAAGCGATATATGTCAGCAGCAAAGTCGCTATCTACGAAATGATATCATCCGGCGTGACAACGACAACCGACATGCTCTACCTTCACCCAACGGGAAGGAAAGAGTTCATCGACAGCGAAATAGAAGCGGCCCGCAGTACCGGGGTGAGATTTCACCCCACCAGGGGCTCGATGTCTCTCTCCAGAAAAGACGGAGGCTTACCCCCCGACACTGTTGTTCAGAGCGAGAAAGAGATAATCGAGGACTCCGTAAGACTAATAGAGAAGTATCACGATAGAGAGAAACACTCGATGCTGCGGATAGCTCTGGCGCCCTGTTCTCCCTTCTCGGTGACTGAAGAGTCGATGGTCAGGACGGCCGAACTCGCCGGGCAGTACGACGTGCTTCTTCACACACATCTCGCCGAAACGAGGGACGAAGACGATTTCTGTATCGAGAAAAAGGGATTGAGACCGGTCGATTTCATGGAAAAGGTCGGCTGGCTTAACGAGCGAAGCTGGTTCGCCCATCTCGTATGGTTAAGCGACGAAGACATAAAGAAACTTGCCGAGCATGACTGCGGCATGGCTCACTGCCCTTCCTCAAACATGAGACTTGGATCGGGAATCGCCCGTGTGAAAGAGATGAAGGAAGCTGGAATGAGAATCAGCCTTGCCGTTGACGGAAGCTCATCGAACGATACAGGAAACATGCTTCTTGAGATACGAAATGCCCTGATGCTTCAGAGAGTTCTCAAAGGAGCCGATGCCCTTTCGCCGAGGGATGTTCTGGAATTTGCGACGCTGGGTGGAGCGAAGGTCTTGAGAATGGACGACTACATCGGTTCGATCGAGCCGGGAAAGTCTGCCGACTTGGCCGCTTTCAGACTGGACACTCTCTCGATGGCCGGTGGGCTATCCGATCCGGTGGCTTCTCTCGTTCTCTGCGACCCTCACAAGAGCGACCTGGTTATGATTGACGGAAAGATCCGCGTCCAGAACGGCAGGATTATTGACGTAGAACTACCCGAACTAATAAAAAAACAGAACGAAATATCCCTCAAGTTGGTAAGCAGCTGACCGGACCCAGACCAATCTCGTCGCATGTCATGACTGGCCCAAGAGTGAGAGAGACTGTGCGTCCGGCTAAAGTGCGAAGTTGGCCGCGAGTTTCAAGCTGTCTGACACTGTCTAAGTTAAGTAATTTGCGATAGAGTATTCCGTCAAGGAGAACTCCTGCATGCTTGATTCTTTCCTGTCAGGATTGTTCTGTAATTAAGTTGATTATAGGGCAGGCCTGGAGGTGAAAATGTCTACGATGTTTTTCTTGCACCATGGACAGAGTCAACCGAATGGTGAGAACCGTTCTGCGAATGGAAATGATGGTTATCTGACAGATCAGCGGAGGAGACAGGCGGAAAAGGCATCTGCATTTCTGCTTTCCAAAGCGATCCGGAAGGTTTCCACTTCACCGATTCACAGAGCCGTTCAGACGGCAGAGATTGTCTGCTCAAAATGGGGGCTCACGCCAATTGTGATAGATGAAATCAGAGAATTCTCCGTAGGCATCTTCGAAGGAAAGAAAATTGCCGGACAAGCCAGGGAGTTGTACGTCGATTTGAAAAAGAGGTGGGCTGCTAGGGAAATGGACACAAGAATCTCGGAAGGCGAAAGCCACCGCGAGATAATCGACAGGCTTTGGAAAGGTATTGAATATGCACTCGAAGAGGATTCTGGAGATCCGGTTTTAATGGTTAGCCATGGCGGTCCCCTCTGGCTCTTCTATATATGTGTGATAATCTGGATATCACCACCTTTTACGAGCAAGAAGGAGTCTTCATAAGAAATTGCTGGTCACCTCTGTGAAAGCTCGAAAGGGGAATTCAAGAATCTCTCTCAGCCTTCTAGAATGGGCGGACGACTCTTATCTTGATGTTGCCAAAGGAGTTACTCGATTTCTGAATTCAAATGGAAGGGTCTTCAGATGAATGATGAAGTTGAAGAATCACTTCTGCCGGAATTCCTGCCTTCGATACTTAACGTACGTATTCCGGGCGGCTTTTTGTCTGGCGATTGATAAACCGAACATATGTTAGTTCCATGTGCCGGCAAATTTGGCGAAGTCATACACTCTAAGAATGCACACGATAGAAAAGTAGTTATGGAAAGCCAAACAGGGGACAGTACTTTGCTGTCTCTTTCCTGTTCTTCACGTTATTCGAGACTGGGCGAGAAGAAGACTATTTGCCCTGTTGTGATGTTTCACCAGTCATCCGGTAATTATTGCGTCGGAAGGTTCCCAAATGGCCCAACACAATCAAAAATGAGTCTTGCATACTGAGGGAAGGAAGGTCATCTCATCCTTCCTGCCGTTAGGGTGTGTGAGTAGTGCGGTTCCAAGTTGCAGAAGAGATCGTTGTCCGTCACAGGTCCACCGTCCTCGGGAAAGGCCTTTACGCTTAAGAGCGGGGAACTCGCTGATCGCTGTGAAGAACAGTTCCATGTTGTCTGTTCCAAGTTCCAAGTAATGAGAGTGGCAGTGCCTCTGAGTACCCGCTATTCGGTGTTCGCTGAACGCTGACTTCAAGAATCCGTATACGTTCGGCAGCCATGCTCGAACCCATTCATCTCCTCAATCCTGATCCAAACCCCGCGGGATACTTGCTGTTTCGTTCCGTCCGTGTCTCTCCCTCCCTCTGCCTTTTCAGCTACCTGTGGTCAAGTATTGATTTCAACTCTTCGGTGGAGTTACCATCGAATTCGGCGGTAGAGCATAAAAGACACGGACTGTGTTCTTAGAAGCTTTCTTGCTGCGCATGATACAAGAAGAGTCACTTCAGTCGCTTTCAGATCTCCTCAAAAAATATTCTGGTGAGACTTGACAGGCATTATGATATACAAATATACTATTAGTATATATAGCTATATTATCTGCATATGTGAAGGAGTGATTTTAAAATGGGTATTTCCGAGAGCCTTGAAGATTATCTGAAGTCTGTATATCAAATACAGATTGAGAAGGACTTTGCACGCGTAAAAGATGTAGTTGAAATTCTTGGAGTCAAGACTTCTTCAGTGATTTCTGCACTTAAGAAGCTTAGTGAGAATGGACTTGTTGACTACGAGAAGTACAGGTATATTAGGCTGACCCAGGCCGGGCTAATGCAGGCCAGTCTATTGTTTGAGAAACACAATTCGCTTAAGACTTTCCTTGAAGAGGTTTTGTACATTGAGTCTCGCAAAGCAGGCGAGCTTGCACATGGTCTCGAGCATCATCTTAATCAGGAATTGCTGACGAAAATGGAAGCCGTTACGAGGTTTTTCGCCGAGGACCCCGAGCTCCTCAAAAAGTTGCAGACTTACGTTGACGATTATGAAAAGGAGTCACAAGTAACTCTCGACAGACAAGAAAGCGGAAAGGTCTACAGGGTCGAGGCCGTCAGGGGCGATCCCGAGTTGAAGAGACGTCTCTTGAGCATGGGAGTGCTTCCGGGAACAGAGATTTTCCTTGAGGCTATCGCTCCTCTGGGAGATCCCATCGAAATAAAGGTGCGGGGGTACAGACTAAGTCTTCGTAAGAAGGAGGCGAGGGCCGTTGTCGTCGAGAGTATCTGAGAGATTCTTTCTCAGCAACGTGCGACGAGGCCGCTGCAGAATAGTTGATCTTTCAAGATGCGAAACGCAGAGATCCAGACTGCGAAGCATTGGTCTTATCGAAAACGCTGTTGTTGAAGTTATGAGGGGCTCGGCCGAGGGGATGTTGATTCTTCTAATAGGGGAGTCTCGGATGGGTCTGAGCAACTCTCTTGCAAGCAGAATAGTAGTGGAACCAGTGGACGAAAGAGTCTGCTTTGTAGATGGAGGGGAGGGGAACAATGCCGTCAAAGGGCGCTTTGGTAGAAGAAAACGTTATAGATATCGCACTGGCTGGTAATCCCAATGTGGGAAAAACAGCGGTGTTCAATGCTCTGACAGGGATGCACCAAAAGATAGGAAATTGGCCCGGAGTTACGATAGAGAAGAAGGAAGGGGTATTTTCCTTCGGCGGAATTAAGGCAAGAGTAGTCGATTTACCGGGAATATACGGCTTGAATGCCTTTTCGATAGATGAAAGAATCTCCCGTGATTATCTGGTTTCCAGCAAGCTCGATCTGGTTTTGTCGATAATCGACAGCACGAACCTACAGAGAAACCTTTATCTCACTCTTGAACTAATCGAAATGGGTATGAACGTTATTGTGGTTCTGAATATGCAGGACGAGCTGGAGGCTCACGATATCTCAATTGATACGAAAGGCATGGCCAGAGAACTCGGAGTACCGGTCGTTATGATTTCGGCATTGAAAAGCACCGGCATTAAGGACCTTAAGGACAAGATTGTCGAGTATAGGGGAAAGATTACGTCTAGAACAGATAGAAAGTTTCACGACCAGAGAATAGAAGAGGCGATTAGGAAGATAGAGTCCCTGGTATCGCATTCCGATATTTGCAATGAGCTAGACCCCAGATGGTTATCCATAAAACTCATTGAAAGGGACCCCGAGTACAGAATGGTACTTGAAAGAGCTTCAAGTGGTATAAAAAGCGCAGTCGATCAAATCGTTTCAGACCTCGAAAAATCTATCGGAGATGCTTCTGTAGCAATTGCCCAGGAAAGGTACAGATCGATTCAGGAGATCGACACGAACTTTGTGAAAAAAAACACCGATCGGATTGATTTCACAGATAGACTTGACAAAGTACTCACCAATAGATGGCTTGGAATCCCGATATTCTTCTTTCTGATGTGGCTGACCTTTCAGGTAACCTTTACGGTCGGAAACTTCTTTCTTGAACAGATAGAGATCGGCTTCGAATGGCTATCTGAATCTGCAACTTCTCTGCTTGCGGGAAACGTGCCGGAAATAGTGGTCTCTCTTGTTTCGGATGGAATTATCGGGGGTGTGGGAAGCGTCATGGTATTCGTTCCTAACATCTTCTTCTTGTTCCTCATGATCGGGGTTCTCGAATCGTCAGGGTACATGTCCAGGGCTGCATTTGTCATGGACAGGTTGATGCACAAGATCGGGCTTCACGGCAAGTCTTTCATACCTATGATAATCGGATTCGGATGCACCGTTCCTGCAATTATGGCGACGAGGACCCTTGAATCGAGAAAGGACCGGCTGATCACTATGCTTGTTTCGCCTTTCATGTCATGCAGCGCGAGATTGCCGATCTATCTTACCTTCACCAGTATATTCTTCTCAAAACACCAGAGTACCGTTGTGTTCAGTATCTATGTGATCGGTATCGTAGCTGCCATTGGAACGGCGAGGTTATTCAAGAGTACGATCCTTAAGGGGGAAAGCTCGCCGTTTTTGCTTGAACTTCCGCCGTACAGACCGCCAATGGTTAAAGAGACTCTTAGATTTGCGGGAAGCAAGAGCCTTATGTTTCTCAAGAGGGCCGGCACTATTATCTTTATTGTTGTCCTGGTGATCTGGGCTCTGGCAACCTTCCCGGCTGGAGTGGAGTATGGCTCCAGAGAAAGCTATGTAGGCGTTATTGGTTCAACTATCGCTCCACTCATGAAGCCGATGGGAATTGATCACTGGGAGAGCGGGGTTGCAGTTGTGATGGGAGGTCTCGCAAAGGAAGTCGTGGTCGGGACTTATCAGACGCTGGTAGGAGAAGGTAACCTCGAACTGACCTTGAGTGAGTATTTCACACCACTCTCGGCGTATGCCTTCATGCTTTTCACATTGCTATACATGCCATGCGTAGCGGTATTTGGCGCAATCTGGAGGGAAGCTGGAGTCAAATGGGCCCTCTTCACGGCTATCTATACAACTGTATTTGCATTCATTGTTGCTTCTCTCGTATTTCAAATTGGCAGTTTGTTTCTTGGCTGAGCGCGTTAGGGACATTCGCCGGTTAATGATAGCTAGTCTTGTACGCAACAAATCTCAAATTACGAGAGTTACTCTTCTGGAGACCCAACCGCGTGTTTTCGGTGTAAGTGAAGGAGATTGCGAACCGTGTGATCAAAAAAAAATTCTCGATCGTTGGAACTGAATTTCCCTTTTCTCGACTTGCAGGTGAAATCGTTTTCGTGAAAGTTGTTGAGCGAATTCGTATTTGCAGCACGGACCAGTGAGACTATTCGATTACGTTTCCTGCTTAACGAATACCGCCTTTCAGGCGCGATAACAGGCACTCTGCTGCAATCGCTCTTCGCAGGCATTAATTGGATCGTTGGACAGATCAGAAGTGCATGGTTCAAGTCCTCTGGGCAGTGTCGATGCAATTCCGGTCAAGCGCTGGCATAACATTGCAATGGTTATTGATAGCTACCGAAGTTGGAGGAGAATGCTGAATGAGTCCAAGAAAAAGGCAGACCGGTTACGTTCTTTTCACTGCATTGATTGTTATTTTAGTTCTGTCGGTTCTGACAACGACGGTTCTCACTCTCGTTCTCAACGATACGATGCAACTCAACAGAACAGAGGCAAGACTTGAGGCACATTACAGAGCTTTGTCAGCTGTGGAAGTAGCGAGGGCGATTCTCGAGAAGGACACTACCAAGAATCTAAGGGGAATCTTCGGGGGAAGAATCTCCGACTCAGAAGGCACCGTCTTCGAATTCTTACAACCCTTCGATGTGGGAGAATATTGGGAAGAAGATACACAAGTTGTACGAGATGCAGTTATTGGGGCGATACAAAGTGGGCAGACCGAAATAGCCTTCGAGATATTATCTTAATGATGATGATTCCGAAGTCAAGATAGTCTCATATGGCAATAGAAATTCCGTACGGAGAGTATTGTTCTAAATCTTGCTTTTTCCGGTGGGGGCTATGAATTCCCGATTTTCGATATGGCTGTATTCTCTGACAGCTATATCGGTTTGGGAGGAAGCGCGAGAATTGAGGGAAGAGCAGGTACGAATTCCGTTACGCCGGGTACGGAAGATCTGTATGGGGGAGGCGTGATGGTCACGGACACGATTTACGTCGGAGTTGATGGCGACGTTCACGTGATCCCTCGCCAGATCCAGACGCACACTGGATAGCGGTTGAATATCCCGAGGCCGTAGTCACGAGAAATGGAATATCGCACAATACCTGGCTAAACTCGCATCCAATACAGAATTTAGACCAATACAGGGAGTGCGTCTTGCCAGAGTTCCCCGATGCCCCTCCTTCCATATCTTTTCCATCCTTTCCGGACTTCCCCGGGGGACTTCCTGATTTGGGAAATCTTTCAGTTAGTGGCAGTAAGAAGAGAACTGTTTCTGAGAGTGCCGAGTATGGAAGTATCAGTGTGGCGGGTAGCGCAGAACTGATTTTCGACTTGAGTGGAAGAGACCTCTCGATAAGGGCAAGCTCGCTAAAGATATCGGGCAGCGGAAAGATAAGCGTTATCGGTCCCGGCACACTGAATATGTATGTCGACGGAGATGTCTCTATTAGTGGAAATGGAATAACTTCGCAGAACTCAGGCAGATTCAACCTCTACGTTAATGGCAGTTTCAATTCTTCAGGGAACAACAATGTTGAGCTGGCAAACTTGTACACAAAGGGATTGACTGACCTCGGCAATAGTGGCCAGATGACTATTGAGAACCTTTATGTAGACTCTAATCAGGGATTCTCGACTTCGGGAAACGGGACGCTCAGAATATCCTCTGAGTTTCTAGTCAAGGCTTCGTCGGCTTCATTCTCGAGTGGGATTGTTGATTTTATGAATGGTTCCAGACAAGAATTCCAAATCGCAAATACTATGTCTTTGACTGGAAATGCAGTTGTGAATGGAATAAGCAACGGAGTAATAAATTGTGCATCCCTAAACGTTGGTCAGGGTCATATTAACCTTGCAGAAGAAGTGGACTTAGAAGTATATGCCAGCAATGAGTTCAAAATGACGGGAGGCGGCACTATAAATAATGGTGGTGACCTTATCATGTAAATAAGGAA
>NZ_DIXC01000083.1 GCF_002435945.1 Mesotoga sp. UBA6090 | reverse complement strand
GGATAGTGAAGAAATACGACAAGTTTGCTACTCCGTATGAAAGAGTGCTTAACTCTCCCTGGATTGACTGTACAAAAAAAGATGAGCTTCGCAAGGTTCACGAAGCCCTAGACTTATACAAACTAAAGAGTAATATAGCACATTCTCAGGAATTATTGGTTGACATACAAATACTAAAATCTAAGTCAAAGGGAGGTGTTCTTAATTCCCTTCAATTCGATTTCGAGTAGATTCTATTTTGATGCATTAACTCTCTCTTGAGTAGATTTAATTATGATGCATTACGCAGTCTCTTGGATTACTAAACCTGTCCTGTTCTTGTTATAATTCCGAATGAATGAACTCACTGGAGGCGATGCATGATGAACAGGGACACTCTTATAAGAGCAATCATTGGGGCTGTAATGATATTGCTGGGCATTCTAATCATATTTGTCAAGTCTTTCACTATGAATCTCTGGCTTCTTTTTATATGGATTCCAGCGGTCTTCATGGAGTACAGAGCTTTCACCGGGCGTGACAAGAATCTTTTTGTTCCTGGAGGTGTATTGCTAACCCTTGCAATGATACTGACTTTGAATGTGATCTTCTCGGGTTTCATAACTGGAGGCGGCTGGGCCTTGTTCATTGCTGCTCCGGCAGTGGGGCTCTTTCAGTCGTATTTTGGTGAAACTGAGAAGGATAGGGGAGCTCTGATATCGGCGTCCGTTCTATCGGTGATCTCTTTGCTATTCCTTTTCATTTCGCTGGCACCGACAGTACTTGGCGTATTCATCGGGATAGTGCTTCTCGCAGTTGGAGGTTTGGTAGTCTACATTAGTCTTAGAACAATTAGAAGATAGGAGGAATAGACATGAAAGCCATGATTCTAGCAGCTGGAGCCGGGACAAGGCTGAAACCGCTGTCAAACAGGCTGCCAAAACCGATGCTTCCGATTATAGAGAAGCCGGTTATAGAGTTTATTCTTGAGCTGCTTGCCAAGTATGATGTGAAAGAGATTATGATAAATGTCTCTCACCTTGCAGGCGTGCTTCAAAACTACGTAAGGAGTGGGTACAGGTATGGTGTGAGAGTCGGATACTCCTTTGAAGGGCACTTTGAGAAGGGGCAGCTGGTACCTGAACCCGTCGGTTCGGCAGGGGGGTTGAAGAAGATTCAAGAAGAGTCCGGCTTCTTCGATGAGACCTTTATTGTACTTTGCGGCGATGCGATAGTAGACTTCGATCTATCAAAGGCATATGAATTTCACAGGGCAAGCGACTCCATAGCGACAATTATTTCAAAGAAAGTCGAGAGAGATAAGGTTCCCAACTACGGGATTATTGTCTGCGATTCAGTGGGTAGGGTCGAATCCTTTCAGGAAAAGCCGCCGGTAGAAAAGGCAAAATCGAATCTCGCTAACACGGGCATCTATATATTTGAACCTGAAGTGTTCAACTACATCCCCAAGAACCAATTCTTCGATATCGGAGGTGACCTTCTTCCCCTGCTTGTTCAGAAGAAGGAGAGGGTCTTCTCGATTGACACGAAGATAGATTGGTATGATATCGGCAGGAACGCCGATTATCTCGAGATACTCGGTATGGCTCTTGAGGGAAGGATTAAGGGCTTCAAACCTTCAGGAAGAGAAGTGACCGAGGGTCTCTGGAGAGGTACGGGCTCGGTTCTCGAGAAGAGTATGAAGATCATTACGCCGGTCTATATTGGTGCGGGTTCGATAGTTGAGAAGAATGTGAAACTCGAAGGGCCGGTGATGATTGGAGCAAACTGCAGAATTCACGAAGGCGTTGAGCTGAGCAATGTATATGTGAGCGACTATACTAGAATTAAGCCTGGTTTCAAGGGAAAGAATCTTCTGATCACTCCGGAATATTACGTCGGGATAGATGGAAGCGGGGGAAGTGTTCTTGATTCCAAGCTCAGTCATTACGTCTCTGATGTCAGAGCCTCTGAAGGTATTTCCCCTGCCCGGTAGAGAGGATTCTGTTATCGTGCTAGAATTGTCCATAGGTTTTTTCTAGGAGTTGCTAATGTTGAAGATTGTCAAAGTCAAGAGCCGGCAGGATAGGAAAGAGTTCATCGAGCTTCCAAGGAGACTTTACTTTGATTACCCCCTCTGGGTACCTCCTTTTAGCCATGAAATAAAGGCCATTTTGAAAAGCAAGAGTTCACAGCTTCTTGCAAATGGTCCTCACGATTTCTTTGTCGCGAAGGACGGAAATACGGTGAAGGGAAGAATCGCTGTGGGCATCGAACAGGTTATGAACCGTGAGAAGTCCGTGGAGCATGCATACTTCACTCTCTTTGAATCTGTTAACGATAAGCCAGTTGCAGAGGCCCTTCTGAGGACCGCCGAAAGCTGGGCAAAGAGCAAGGGCATGAAGTACCTAAAGGGACCTGTTTCCCCCACTAACGGTGACGATTATAGAGGACTACTGATAGATAATTTCGAAGATCCGCCTGCCGTTATGATGCCCTATAATCATTCCTACTATGTCGACTTTTTTGAAGACTTTGATATCTACTTAAAATATCTTGCCTTCAGATACGACCTCGACCAAGTGATATCTGAGCGCGAGATAAAGTTTAGCGAAATCGCTATGGATCGCTACGGATTCCACGTTGAAGAGGCCAATTTCAAGCGGCTAAAGGATGTCGCCTCAGATCTTCAAAAGATCATGGAAGAAGCTATCCCGAAGTGGGAAGAGGATGTTCTTCCTCCCACATTCGAAGAACTTTGTGATATGGCTAAGACGCTTAAGACTGTGGCCGATCAGAGAATGGTAATAATCGCGAGATCAGGAGAAAGGCCTATAGGCTACTTTGTGGCGCTGCCGGATTTCAACCCGCTCATTCGCGAGATTGACGGCAAGCTACTTCCTTTTGGGTGGTATAAGCTGCTGAGTAAGAGAAAATCTCTTGAACGGGTAAGAGCGGCGATCCTCTTTGTCGTTCCCGATTTCAGAAACAAGGGTGTGCCTTCGGCCATGTTCTTGAGAGCCTACAGAAACATCCAGAATATGGGTTTTAAAGAAATCGAGGGATCGTCGATCAGCTCAATGAACGCCACGATGATCGCAAATGCGCGGCGTGCCGGAGGCGAGGAGTACAAACATTACATAGTCTACGGAAAGAGCCTGCTGAAGAGACCGCTTTCGCTCAGTGAGATATACGGGATTGCTGCGAGCAAATTCGTTCCAAAAGTCCAACAGACTCCTGAAACTGTTCTTCAAAGGATCTAAACTGGGGAGAAGGTTCCGCTGAGAAAGGCTTTTGACTGTCTATGAATTCCAGAAAGGTGAAGAGTTTCTTGTATCTGGTCAGGTATGTGAGATCCCTTTCGCTCTCAATTCTATCTGAATTGAACGCCTTAATGATTTCAAACATAAGAGATGAAGGCGAGTAGGGAACTAGTCTCTCGACCCGGAGAAAGGCAGCCATTTCTTCGAGCATTCCGGTGACGAGATGACAGGTCCTGGAGTAGGGCTGTTTCGTAATGCTTTCCAGCCAGGGAATGAATTCCCGGTAGTAATGGTATTCTGCAGTTTCGCCCTCGACTCCGGTAAGTCCGAGAAGACGCAATGCTTCTATTCTCGAGCCGCTGTCGAGAGACAAGAAGTGATTTTTTAATGGATCCTCTTCTCCAAATATGAAGTAGCTTGAGCCTCCCAGAACGCCGAAAGTCTTCATTGTGTCGAGATAGCCGCAAATAAGGTACTTTCTTGAGACTTCAGGATCGAAAGTCATCACCGTTCCGTATTGCTCGGAAGGCTCTATAAGTGTAACGTTCATCCCATCCGTAAACATGTTTACAAAAGCCAGAGCTTCCCCAAAGTTGACCCCGATAAGATCGACTGCGACAACTTCTTTATGTCCTCTCTCTTTTGCCATGAAGAGTGGAAAATTGGAGTAGACGCCTCCGTCAACAAAAACCTCTCCATCAATCTCCTCACGCTGAAATGCGGGGAAATTGGCGCTGGCAAGAACGTAATCGACAAGTCTTCCCTCAGGTATAGACTCCTTGTACATTGCATATGGCTGAATCTTCGTCAGAGAAAAGAGAACGACTCCTAGATCGATTTCGCTTTTTCGGATTTTCTCCTCGCTAATGATTTGCTTCATCTTCTGCCTTAGAGGCTCTATGTCTAGTCCCTTATGGGCTATAAGGGTCCGTAACGCGGATGCGAGTTCGCGAGCATCAAGACGAAGAACATTGCCTTGAAGAAGCTCGTATTGATGAGGAGAGGCGTTCATAAGTTCCAGGTAGTCTATGCTGCACCACATATCCCTCGCAGCTTCAAAGCCTCCACTGATAAGACCGGCCGCATTAATTGCCCCGACAGAGGAGCCGTAAATGGCCTCGATTTCTAAACCGAGATCAAGCAAGGCGCCGTAAACACCGACTTCATAGGCCCCTCTACCGCCGCCGCCCGAAAAGACTACTGCGACCGAGGCAGCAGTAACAGCAAGTAGACTTATCAAGGAAACTAGAAGCACTCTTTTCATTTCTCTTCTCCCAGATTTCTCCAAAGTTGTATGAAGGATTTGATGATATTATTATACATTGGAAGGGTAGAGAGTCAGAATGCACGTTAATGAACCCATCACGAGTTTTCTTTCGAAATAGTGTATCATATTAAGTTAGTTTAGCGGACTAGTGAGGCGATTGTTTTGATAAGAGACTTCTTGAAACATAATTGGCCAAGGTACCTGTATGGCGCTATTTTTCTTATTCTTGTCGATTTGCTAATGTTGATTACTCCAAGAGTGATGGGATTGATAGTAGATGAAATCAGAGGTGGTGCCCAGGACCTCGGTTTTGTCGGACTGCTTATATTTGCCGTTATCGGGGTTGCCTTCGGACTTTTCATAACGAGATTGTTCTGGCGGATCTTCATAATGGGAGCGGCACGAAAATTCGAGTACTACACTCGAAAGACTCTCTTCGAGAAGCTTCTGACTCTTCCACCAACCTTCTATGACAGGACGAGGGTAGGCGATCTTATGGCCAGATTCACGAACGACGTGAATGCCGTAAGAATGGCTATGGGTCCGGCGATTGTCATGATTATCGATGCAGTCTTTCTCGTTACCGTAACGATCTTTGCAATGGGGCTGTTCACGAACTGGAATCTGACATGGATCTCAATTGCTCCGCTTCCGGCACTGGCTATTGTTTCAACGTTCTTTGGAAAGATGATTCACAAAAGATTTAAAATGGTCCAGGCCTCCTTTTCCGATCTTACAGATACAATTGAAGAATCTATCTCGGGAGTCCGGCTCATAAAGAGTTACGGGATCGAGGACCTCAGAAATGGAACTCTCTCCGACAAGTCAGATACTTATGTTGAGAAGAACATGACTCTAGTAAGGGTCTGGGGAATGTTCTTCCCGCTGATTCAGACTCTCTCTATGCTTGGCTCTGTGCTGGCGACTTTGTTTGGAGGACGCATGGTAATACTGGGTCAGATAACTCTTGGAGAGTACATTACGTTTACTTCGTATCTGGGAATGCTGGTCTGGCCGATGACGGCCTTCGGCTGGGTAATAAATATCATCCAGAGAGGACGCGCCTCTTACAGAAGACTCATGGAAATCCTTGAAGAGGAGAACAACATAACTACCCACGACCCTGTAAAAATCGACGGATTCGAGGGTCATATAGTTATGAAGAACCTCACCTTCACCTACCCGACCGGCAGCAGACCTGCCCTTGAAAACATCGATTTCGAAGTCAGACCCGGCTCTAAGATTGCCATCGTTGGAACCACTGGCTCGGGAAAGTCTACGATTGCAAAATTGATCGCCAGGCTGTACCCCGTTGACGAAGGAATGTTTTTCATAGATGGAGTGGATATAAATAAACTGGAACCTGAGGCGATAAGAGAAAATGTCGCTTACGTTCCGCAGGAAACCTTCCTCTTCTCCGAGACCGTTGGAAACAATATTCGTTTCGGAAACATGGGAATATCCGACGAAGAGGTCGAGAAGTACGCAAGCATCGCTTCGATTCACGAAGATATCGAAGGCTTCAGCAACGGGTACAAAACCATAGTGGGCGAAAGAGGCGTGACTCTCTCGGGAGGCCAAAAACAGAGGATTTCTATAGCGAGGGCACTTATAAAGGAGGCTCCTCTCGTTGTGCTCGACGATTGTCTCTCAGCCGTCGATACTGAGACTGAAACGGAGATCCTCAAGTCCTTGAAGGATTCCGAGGACAACAGATCGATAATCGTTATCTCTCACAGGCTGAAGGCCGTGGTGGATTCGGATAAGATCTATGTGCTCCATGACGGCAAGGTGGTCGAGAGAGGAGTGCACTCCGATCTAGTTCAGGGTGGAGGTCTTTATCAGAGGATGTACGAGAGACAGATGCTAGAAGAAAAGCTCGAGGAGGAATAGCATGGCCGAAAGCGTATACAGCGAAGTAGAAGAGAAACTTAAAGTAGAAGACTGGCGAGTCGTCTTCAGGCTGTGGAAGTACACGAAGCCCTATGTTGCTATTCTGATTCTCAGTTTGATTCTTATCGGAGCCTCTACCGCGCTTGATCTTCTTCCCCCTCTGCTGATGAGAAGAGCGATAGACAGCTACATGGACAATCAGTATTCTCTGGTCGTGGTTGAAGAAAACGGTTCCTTCAACTTCGTGGAATCTGATGAAGGAGCATTCTATCTCCATCAGGATGAGTCAGGCCTCTATAGTGTGACCGACGGTACGACAAGCTATCCGATAAGCGAAGAACAACTCAGAGACTTAAGGGTGGAAGATCTAAACGGGATAGGTCAGATAGCGATCTTCATGATCCTGATCCTCGTATCACTTTTCTTCGTCAATTACGGGCAGGTGTATGCGACATCGTACATGGGACAGAAGATCACCCATGGTATCAGGGTGGACCTCTTCAGGCATCTCTTGAGAGTGCCGATGAGATTCTTTGATACCAATCCCAGCGGTAGGCTGGCCACGAGAGTCGCAAATGACACTCAGAACCTCGCCGAGTTCTTTACGAGCGTCATTACATCAATGGTGAAAGATGTCCTCTTGCTTGCAGGAATCATCATAATAATGCTTAACCTATCAACCTACCTGGGATTGATCACAGTTGCTATTCTTCCGATCATTGCGGGAGCGATCTTCGTCTTCCGTTACTTCGACCGGATAGCCTATAGAAAGGTGAGAACGCGCCTTGCGATAATCAACGCCTTCCTTGCCGAGCATATCTCCGGTATGTCGATCACCCAGCTCTTCAATCAGGAAGAGAGGAAGAAGGAAGAATTCGATTCAGTTAACAAAAGCCACCTAAAGAGCCTTATGGAACAGCTGTGGGTATTTGCCATTTTCAGACCGCTGCTGGATCTTCTTTATTACGTGACTATAGCTATCGTCATCTGGTTTGGCGTCAAAAGCATTCTGGGAAACACGCTTGCCTTCGGAGTGCTTGTGGCGTTTATCTCGTACATCGATATGTTCTTCCGGCCGCTGCATGACATCGCAGAGAAGTACGACATTGTGCAGAATGCGCTTGCCTCGGCAGAGAAGATCTTCAAGCTGATGGACGAAACCGAAGAGTCGTACAATCCCGATGTGGCTGCCACGAAGACGCTCGAAGGAAGTGTTGAGTTTGAAAACGTGACTTTCGCGTACGACGGAGAGCACAAAGTGCTGAAAGACATCAGCTTTGGAGTAAGACCGAAGGAGAAGATTGCCTTCGTCGGCGAGACCGGAGCCGGGAAGACCTCTATCATCAGCATTCTGACCGGACTGTACAAGATTCAGGCCGGCCAGATAAAGATAGACGGGAAGAACATCTACGACTACAATCTCCAGAGTTTACGAAAGAAGGTTGGAGTTGTCCTCCAGGATGTATTCCTCTTCTCCGGTAGTATTCTCGACAATATTCGACTCTTTGACGAGACGATTTCAAGGGAGAAGGCGATAGAGGCTGCAAAGTACGTTTATGCACATCACTTCATTGATCGCCTTCCGGAAAAATACGATACAGTGATCCTTGAAAGAGGGGGTACATTATCGGCCGGAGAACGACAGCTGATTGCGCTTGCCAGGGCAGTCGTCTTCAACACGGATATTCTTGTTCTCGACGAGGCGACTGCGAATGTCGACACAGAGACAGAGGCACTCATTCAGAAGGCTATGGAGAGAATTTCCAAAGAGAAAACAATGATTACGATAGCCCACAGGCTTTCGACCATCAGAAATGCAGACAGAATATTGGTGATTCATAAAGGTATGCTGGTAGAGTCGGGAACTCACGATGAGCTTCTCTCAAAGGGAGGAATATACTCGGATCTCCACAGGCTGCAGTATGAGCTCGGAGATATTGCCTAGGAGTCTGATCTCTTTTCCTGATCGCCGCTGTCTTCGGGTTCTTCAGAAGTGATTTGCTCAATGTCGCTTATATCCTCCATGGAGGCAGGCAGGTCGAGCTTCAACGGCTCGTCTTCAGGTCTTCTCCTTTTAGGCTTAAGTTGAAGCATTGGGAATTCGTACGGTCTGGTAGCCATTCTTCTTCCCAGTGTAGACATAACGTTGAAGAAGACCTGGGGCACAGTCTTAATCTTTGTCGTCTGCACTCTCCTGAGAAGAAGGAACGCTGTAAACCTGAAGAAGGAACCAATAAGGAAGATCACCTGGATTCCGTAGAAGTCGATTCCAAAGATGGTAATGTTCTTTCCTTTCAGATAGGAAGCGACAAATCCTCCAAGCAGAGAACCGCCCAAAGCGCCGATTCCGTTCAGAAACGCCTGGACTGCGACGTAGGACTCAACGGACTGGCCACGTATTATTCCCATCATCATTGTGAAGATACACAGGTTGATTGCGCTCCAAACAATTCCCGTTACTACCGCATCTACGGGCAGTAAAACAGCTGCCGTCTGAGGGGTAACAAAGATCCACATCAGTGCGAGACAGGTGGCCCCAAGTACTCCAAATTCAGCAACGGACTGGTGGCCGATCTGATCTGAAATCTTCCCCCAAAGGAAATACATCAGCATGGCGGCGAGTGAAGCAACGATGCTCAGAATACTGAGATAAGAGTAACTGACCTTGAGGTTGACCAACTGGTGGTACGCGTAGAAGGGGCCTGAAATAGTTATCGCGAAATTCCAGACAAAGGCAAACCTTAGGTACTGTCTGAACTTGAGGTTACCAAAGACCTCCTTGAATATTCTTCCCCGTCCGAATGTCTTCACCGGGGGGGCGTAATGGTTCTTGAGAAGAAGAA
Source organism: Mesotoga sp. UBA6090 (assembly GCF_002435945.1). Taxonomy (NCBI): domain Bacteria; kingdom Thermotogati; phylum Thermotogota; class Thermotogae; order Kosmotogales; family Kosmotogaceae; genus Mesotoga; species Mesotoga sp. UBA6090. The sequence goes on along the minus strand of NZ_DIXC01000083.1, from coordinate 1,925 downwards.
TCGTTATTACCGCAAAGGCGCTTGCCATTGAGGTAACAATGATGAATCCAAGAGAACCTTCATAATGGTCGAGTATGAGGGAGTAGACTGGCGCAATTAACATCGTGCTCAGCGAGAGGATCAGGTTTCTTCTGCCGTAGTAACTTCCCGTCTTTTCGGGATCGATAACGTCTCCCATTATTGAAGCCCAGAAAGTCCCCACAAGCGAATTTCCAAATGCTATTACCGACAGAAGAATTAGGAGAAGCGACTGAGACTTTATCCCCAGAGCAAGCGTAACCGGGATAAATGCCAGTGGAATTCTTCCTAAAAGCGCGCTGAAGAGCATTGCTTTCTTTCTGTCTTTGAAGAGTCTCATTACTAGCGGGGCAGCCAGCTGAACAAGCTGGGCAAGCGTGGGCAGGACTCCTATTATCGCGATCAGCATTTCGGAAGCGCCGTACTCGAGCGCAAGACCGGTAACGATAAAACCCTGCGTCACAAGGAAGGCAAGGTTGAAAAACGACCCCTCGAAGATCGCAAGTTTTCTAGTTCTTTTGTATTCAGGTTTGTTGTAGCCCAAGTAGTCGTCCATTACAGCTCCCATAAAAGAAAAAGTGTACACTCATTTGAAAGTTTATCACCGAAATAATGTTCATGTCGCATTGTCGTAAACTCTTCCGTTTCAATTATGATAAGTTCCAGAATTGGTGAGAGGGTGAGAAGCGCAAGAACGAAAAGAGCCAGAACCATAGCCAGTCACGCTTCGCGTGGCCAGTCGCACTGCGAGAGGACAGGCTCGCCTTCGGCGAGGCCAGTTCCGCCTTCGCCGAAACGCAAGGCCCGCTTCGCGGGGAAACAAAGGATAGGGTTAGAAAGATCGGGTTACGAAGAACGGGTAAAGAAAACCAGGTTAATAAGAGCGAGTTTTTCTAGATAGAAGAAGTATCTCAGAAAGTGATGCTACCAAGAATACAAGACGCAAGGCTGGGTGAGAACCTCTGAAGAAGTGATGCTGGGAAGTACATCCCAGGAAGTGAAGCTCGCTGCGCGAGGAAGAATAAAACATTAGACGCAATGCCGCCTGCGGCGGGACGCAAGGCCCGCTTCGCGGGGAAAGATCCTCAAAGCCAGTCCGCTACGCAGGCCGATCTTCTTTATCTGTCATCTCATTCAAAATTATATTCTTCTTGTAGGGGCGAACGGCTGTTCGCCCTAAGAGGGGAAGCCCTCTCACAGGCGCAAGGTCCGCTTCGCGGGGAAACAAAGGATCGGGTTAGAAAGATCGGGTTACGAAGAGCGGGTTAGGAAATACGGGTTACTAGGAGCGGGTTACAGAGTGCGGGTTAGAAAGATCGGGTTGATGAAAGCGGTTTATCAGAACAGGGTATTGAAGAGCGAGATGCTGAAACAAGCTCATGACAAAATTGACAACGGGTCTGAGGTGTGGGGTCTAGGGTCTGGCAAGAGCAGAAGTGATGCTGCTGCGCAGGAGGCAGAAAGGAGCCAGTCTGCTGACGCAGGCCAGTCAGGCTGCGCCTGGCCAGTCTCGCCTTCGGCGAGGCAAGTTCCGACTGCGTCGGGCAGATGAGATCCCGTGCAGAATCACCACGGGATGACAGACCCTTCACGTCATCTGACAATGCTCCTGGTCAGGATCTGGGCTTTGGTCTTGACGAAGGACGGGTCCGTGATCTTGGACGGACAACGAAGGACTGGTCTTCTCAGCGTTCAGCGGAGCTAGGAACGAAGAACAGATCCTCGCTCGGTGAGTAGCCCAGGGGGATTTCACCCCCAGGCTCTCTCAGAACCGGACTTGAACCTCTCGATTCATCCGGCTCCCATTATCCAGCCATATAGAATATCCCCATTGTCCAGTGTACAAATAGATAAGGCTCCCTGCGAGCGAGAGCTTTTAGCCATTTACTCGCTTTTGTGAGGCCTCT
>NZ_DIXC01000082.1 GCF_002435945.1 Mesotoga sp. UBA6090 | reverse complement strand
ACTTATATTCTGCAGCAAACACCGAAGTTGCTTCTGCCAAAAAACTTGTAACACCAACACCATAAGAAGTACTTAGATATAGCCCTTGGAACATTATCGGAGATATATACCTCACGAAAACATGAACTGGCAAAACAATAGCAAAAAAAAGTTTTTTCCTAGAAATTGACACTAAAAGTAATATTAGAAAGACATACATGACATCTAGTACTGTGATAATGTTTTCAGAAAGATAAACACTGCCACCTGTAGGCAGGGGCGATTTAGTGAACCACTGCATAGTAAATGTGAACCAAGTAGAGAGTAGCATCAGAAAAGCGAATCTTCCAATTCGATCGGCATTCCACCAAGAATCCAGAATAGTCTCCATGGAGAACCGTGTTTTTTTCTTGAAAGTGTCCTTTCTGAATACCCTAATAGCTGTTCTTGCTACGAAGTTCAGTACAACTATCATCCAAATAGCCTTTGACAAAATTGATTGGTATGCAATCATAAACATGCACACTAGTATTCCAAGCCATCTTGGATTTCTAATAAAAGCACCATTTTCGATTACCGTTATCGTTCGAATCTGCTCTAATTCTCTGTTAGAATTTCGAATTCCCACTAGAAGAATTAAAGCCATGCTCATTGCGATATCGATATCGTTAGTTTTGCCTAATGTAATAACAAAAATACGAAAGTTGATAATAGTCAGTAACATAAAGACCAGCACAATACTCAGGGTTAATGCGTATCTGTGCATTGCTTTCCTATACTGCCAGTAGAACGGTTGACTTCTATACCTATTTGCATCAGAGGAAATCAAACCGAAAAAAGTGTATCCCAAAACACTAATATCACAGAAGAACGCCAAGTATTCTACTAATGGTAAAGATAGTAACTTGCTCAGGAGTAAATGCAGTGTTCCAAAAATACCAATCCCTTCAACGAACGCCGTCCAGTCAAATATTGTAAGCATTGCTATTGGAAAGAAAAGAGCGAATCTTAAGACAACTAACAGAATTACTGGGATTTTTATGCGAAAGGCCCAGTCAAGTGTTTCTGGAATTGTGAACTGGAATAGAATCAATGACAGTGGCAAAGACATTACTACTATTGGAGTCATTTCATTCATGGATTAACCCCCTAACCCTTTACTTTTGACGTTTTCTATAAACAGTGGCTGTCCTTCCTCTTCTACACTTGCTACCTTATTTAAAGTCGTGTTGTAGGTTTCAGTTATCTCTGCGCACAGTTATTTGAAAAGCGAATATTCATTTTGCGAAGTCAATTTTAAGCCAAAGAATGGGAGATGAACTCCTTCTTCTCTCTTTGCCGAAGTCTTTATAAAGGGGCAGAAGATAACCTTTGAAATAAGAGGAAAGCTCATTCCCTCGAAAATTCTTCTCCTTTTCTTTCGCGATTATAAGAGAGTTTATTAGCTTCAAGTTGATGGATTCTTCAAAGTAACTCTCAAGAGTTTTTTCTTCTGTCAGTTGTAGCTTTCCGAAATCTACTTCCATCCTGACCTCCTTTTTGTATAGAAGAGTCTTTGATCTTAAGGCCGTCTTATGTACCATGAGCCATTGGAGATTCTACAAGCCTCGAAATTGCCTTTGCAATTCGGACAGCGATTAGCAGAACACATGTAGGATGAATTGGGTATGCCGGGTATGTTAGCATAAACGAGCTTTCCACACCAAGGGCATACTGCCTCGGCTACACCCCCATCTTCGGGCACTTTGCCGTTGGGTTCATCACACATCTTCATTCCTCCCTTGTTTGATAATAGGATTCTCGATCGTCGCCCTGTTGAAATTACGTTTTATGACGTTACCCGTTATGCCTCTACGCACAACTGTGTTAATAATCCTATTCTGCTGATTCGCTAAGTGAGGTTTTCTGCCATATCTTTTTTCAAAATCCAAGACTTGCTTCTGAAGGCTAATGTAATCTTCTCTTACCCTCAATATGTTGGCCAGATTATTCTCGGAAACCACGATTCTGTTCTTTCCGGTGTTCTCCTTTACATAATTGGCGTAGCACCTCGGACACATCACTTGGTTGCCAATTTCGGAGAACTGGTTAGTTTCTTTCCCACAAACCGAACATGTAACCCAAATTGCTCTATTCTCTTGGTCGTACTGATTGGGTAATAGAGTAGCTATGACGGAATCTATTGAGTAATCGACAAGCCCACCAACAACAATGCTTCTATATGAGTTGTTAGGGTAAACTAATCCAGTTATAAGAGAGATAGAAAACTCCCCGTTAATGACACAGTCAACGACGTTAGATATGAATCCTAGAAAAGGATCTACGAGTGATATTTGGCCAATGAATACTCCTTTTAGAAAACCCCAGAATGACATATGAATCTCCATAAAGAGAGCGGCCAGAAATACTTCTGGCCGCCCTTCGATCTCAGATGTTTACTCCTCTATCAGTGAGATCTTTTCTGAAGAGTTCAACCTCAATGTCGTCACGAACTTCTGTCAGCCCACTTCGGGATTTTTTGAAGAATATTTCGGTAAGGCGAGCAATTTCAGTTTCCTTTATCAGACTTCTTATTCCGTTAATAACACTGTCTCTTAGTCGCTCATCTTCGTTCAGAAGCTGTACTATGTATTTCTTTGCCCAGACTTTCTTGCCATCAACGATTTTGGTAATAGGTTCATTTTCGCCAGCCAAATAGTGGTAGCTTTTCTCCTTCCTTATGATTCCAGCGGCCAACGCCGTGCGGTAAAGCTTTTCTTGATCGACGAAGGTCAAGGAGGACTTGCCGTTCAGCTCTCGCATCTTTTCCACATCGAGATTATTGAAAACGTGAAGGGGTCTTTCCTCAATAGCACTTTCGTAATTCTCTCTCATGTTGTTTAACAAAACCTGATCGCTCGACAATCCAACATACATACTTATCCTGGTGAGGTTGGGCTTTTTCGTTATTCCGGTATCTATCCATTCTTCCATGTTGTTGTAGGCTCCGGTCTTCTTGAGTTTCACTTTCACAGACTCTGGTAGATCGCTTATCAACTGGGTTAGAGTTTTTGTTGGTAGATTTGTGTAAGTGAAGAAAGCTTCGGAGATTTTTTCAAGTTCTTTCAGACTGAATATGTTTTCTACCTCTTTCTGGTCGAATCCCTCAACGAGGATGCTGTTTAGCTCTGTAGAACGTGTTCTTATGACTTCGTGAATAGAGTCGTAGAACCTCCTGAGTTCTTCAATTACAATCTCGGAGTTGATCCAAGTATTCCTTTCTATTGCATCAGGAATGGTCTTGATTATTTCCTCCAGTCTATATTTCTGACCGTCCATAATGTCATTTATCATTTCGACGCCTTTACTCATTATCCTATCTACCATCTCGAGGATCATCTTCTTAGAAAAGACATGTTCCTCACAGGTTCTTTGCGTTACTTCATCACTTGCAATATTTACGATTTCCAGTTCCTTCTTCGAGAGAAGCTCATTGACCGATCCGATAAGATCCCCCGAAATTCTTACATTGTCAAACTGCTCATGAAGCCATTCTATTGACTTCCTAATCAGAGATTCTCTCAACGAAAAATCGGTCCATTTTGCCAGAGCGAAGAGAAGCTGGTCCGCGGAATTGAGACGGTCTTGTTTTCCCTTCTTGCTGACCATAAAAGCTAAATCATCGATCGAATCGTTTACTAATTCTTTCAGTTGAGCGTCATAACCGTCAACTCTCGTATTCCAATCCTTCTTCTGTGTAGAGATCTCGGTAAGAGCTCTATCTAGATTTGAAACAAGGTTATTGTATACCACGTTTGTCAACTCAACGAAATCCTTCATTTGAGTAAGCCCACCGATAGATTTGACAGAATTCCTCATGAATTCAGTGAGAATTGTTTTTGCCTCAGATATTTGAGCTTTGACTTCAGAAGCAAGAGGAACTATTCCAATATCCCCTCTTGCAAACCTATCCAGGTATTTCTCTATGACGTTTCTGTAGTCCCTGATTGCAGGAGATGAATCGTTGTCGGTAAGCATTCTGCGGAGAAGAGACTCGAGCGTATTGTCATCTACGCGATCGATACTAAGACCGAGTATCCACTTTTGACTAACTAATGGCGAAAGGTTTTTCAGAATGGGTTTTTCCACCCCGCCTATGAGTTTCGAACTGACACCGGATAAAACTCTTTGTAGTTTCTCGAACAACTCCCCACGTATCTTTTCCCCTTCTGGATTTTGCAGTTTCTCCTTAAGAAGTGACTGGAAAATCCGCTGGGCTGCGAAAAGCGGCGCTTCATTTACATCTATCACGAGCGATCCGAGACCAAAAGACAGAATGAACTGCTTGAAACCGGTCTTCTCATCTATTTCCAGATTTCGGATGTTTCTCAAACTGGGCATGATGTTGTCATTTGTAAGTGATACTACAAACTTTGCCGTCATTGCCGCTTGTTCTTCTCTGTTGGAATATGCAAAGCCCTTATGGTTGCTGTATGTTAGCAGGTGTGCATAGTCTGCAGGTGAGGATTCGGCCCTTGAAAGGGGAATAGTCTGTTTTGCGTCTTTCACTTCAAATCTGAACTGTCTAGTGTCTTGGACGAAATAATTGAGTTCCTTCAAAGCGGCATAAGAGTTCGCGTCTAAAACTCTTTTCAGAGCCGCATCGCCTTCTTGGGCGTAGACAATATCCCCCAGGGTCATTATCAAATGCATTTCCATGGCCGCAAGCTGCAAGTTTGCCGCAATGTGCCTAACCAGGGCCAAGAAATCAAGAAACATGCCGCTTCCAGTTCCTCCTGCCAGGCCGACGGCAACGAATACGTCGATTCTGTCTTTCGTTCCCTCGAATCCTTGAAAGGCATGGAATACTTTTTGGTATATTGAGTTGAAGTTGTAATGAAATGCAAATCTGCCGAATACTCTTGTCTGTTGAGCTGCCCTTATGGAATCCTGGTCTTTTCCAAGCACATCATCGAAGAAACGTTTGTACTCCCCGTCCAATGAAGGAAACCAATTGTTATTCGGTATGAATCTTTCTCTTAGAAAGACTTTCATGCTCGGTGGAAATCTCATAACTTCGATGTTCCTTACCGCAGGGGACTTTAGATTTGCTTCGGTGTCGAATGCCTGAATTCTAATGTTGTCGCTTCGACCTCTTTCTTCTTCGAACTTGAGTATCTTCTCGATTACTTGAACTCCGAAACCACCAAGTCCGAAGACAATAGTGGGTGTCTTGTGCTTTGCCACGGAAATCCCTCCCTCTATATTCCAAATTTTTGGATTATTGTCCACCAAAGAATCGTCAAGATACATATTATGGAGAAAAAGGTAGAAGCTACAGCTGCTTTGTTCAATCTATACTTCGTGCTTCTAACGTGAAGGACAGCTTGATCCTCTCTCGTTTCGAAGGAGAAGGCGAAGAGATTCTTTCGTCCTTTCCTCACGGAAATGCGAGAACCGTCATTGAGCCTAGCCGATTCCCCAATAGCCAACGGGTATTCATCGACGAATATTGTTCCTGCAGCATCGTCAGACTTTATCACCCATTCCTCTCCGGTCGAGAATGGATCATTCTCTTCTTCAGGTTTTGCATGAAAAATCGTGAAACCATGGAGCGGAAAATTGCTCTGTTCGAATCTATAGCGCACGTCGGAGGCTCTACCAAATGTTGTTTCATTTAGTTCATCAAGCTTTAGTATGCGGCCTGCCGGGATCTGCCGCTTTTTTCTGGCGAGAGCCGGAATCAGGAATATGAGTGCCACTATGGCCGAAGCAATGGCAGCTTCCACAGCTGGAAGCGGTGCTATGACCCTAATCGCTATTGATTCTTCTGAAGGTTTCAAAGTGCCAGAAACATCACTTATGGTGACGAGACCCTCTCTTCTCTTTCTGAGAATCTTGTCAACTGACGAAAAGCGTTCTTCTAGCGAAACAAGGAACTTCAGAGAAGTCTCGCTTTTCTCCGGCATGAGAGCTACATTTCCCGGCGTTTCAATAAGAAAAGCACCGTTCTCATCGGCTGTGATGACCACTTCTGGGTCGTCTGGCTCATAGAACTCCGTTATCATAGGCGTATCGACCCAGTAATCTCTGTTGGGGAAGGCACCTCTAATAACAAGTTCTTTTCGTTTGAGAGTCATGTAAGGTCCCTGAACAACTATCTCACGCGAAGCACTTGAGAAAACGAAATCCTCAGTCGGCACCGGGTAAATCATGTATTTACCTTCGATGGGTGGAACAAATGCGACCTTGAAGAGAGAGTCAGAATCCCTTGTGAACTTATGTACTTCAGTCCGGCCATCCGGAAAGAAAATCTGAACCTCTACAGAATCTAGGACAGCATTCTTAGCCTTAGCGCTTACGATTACTTCGCTGTTACGAACTGCTCCCTTGGAAGGACTTGCTTCAAGTTTGACGATTTCTGCGCTTATTACACGCGCAGTCTTTTGCGGAACAGCAAGTTCAACTGTGACACTGTCCTTTTTATCGCCGCATTCTATGAGAACCTCTCCATATATCTTTGGAATTCCTGCCTTCGAAACCTTCGGGACGGTTCCAACGAGATTCGAGCCATCCCATTTCAAATCAACAATGGTATCTATCCCGGCTCCCTGTACGGTCAAGAATCCTTTGATTGTCTTTACGTCCAGTTCCTTACCGTCAACAGACAATTTCTTCCCGGGAACAATAAGGGTCTGATCGGTTTTTGTAAGCTTGACAAGGGCTTCCGATGTATTGCCGATCGGGATGTATCTGTCAACCAGCAGCTCAACGCTGTACTCCTGTTCAAGGGAAATGGCGATCTTGGAAGTTGTTGTTGAATCTATGACTACTCTCCAGGTACCTGACTTGGGATTCTCAACAACCCACTTCAGAAAGGCAAAGGATTCCTCAGGCTTTGTTGTCAGAGCATTTCCTTCTGGATCGTAAATGCTTACGTCTATGTATTCATCGAGAGAGGTGAGTTCGACGGACATTTTTCGAGTATTGGGGCTAATCTCGAAAGTCGTCTCTGACTTCCCAGATGAAATCGAGTAGCTTTGATACGTCTCCTCGCCTCTAATAACGGAAAGAATGTCGTTCATGACAAAGGGGATCTCGCTTCCATCGACGACCTCGTAAAACTGATTTGAGTTCTCGAAAAGCTTTGCAGCGTCCGAGATGTTTATCAAGATCTCCTTCTTGAAGTCGCCCAGCCCAATCGTGAAAATCGGAATTCCTTCCTTCAAGAACTGAGGAATTACGTCTTTGACAAGCTTCTCCAGTTCATCGAGGTCTTCTTCATCGATAGCCGAGACATTCAGCTCTCCATCAGTAAGAAACAGAACTACGGGAAAGAATCCTCTTTCCTTTGCTTCCAAAGAAACCTGCAGACCCTTTATGAATCCATCGGTGTAGTTCGTCCAGTCACGATCTCCAGGAATCCTATAAGCATCCTGAACAAGCCGAGTTCTATTGCTGTTGGTAACCTCCGTTATGGGTATGACAATATCTGCGTTTGTATCGAAACTTACATAAGAAAAGGCTTCTTGATCCTGTAGTCTTCCAATTAAAAACTCCATCCCCTTGAATCTTATGTTTTCGGGGTCTCGATTGTCCCAGTCCATGGAGCCTGAATTGTCGACTATTGTAACTAAAGCCAGAGGCTTTTGTTGAGTAACAGTCATAACCTGACCCAGCAATGAAGATTCAGAGCACAAAATGGTAAGTAAGAGCATGAAAAACACAAATGGTTTCATTTTCATGAAATCACGCTCCAACCGAGAAAAGATGTCTGTTTTCTTTCGTAACACAATGACAATGCTTCAGAGGGTGACAAAAGCTAAGTAGGCGCTTTTCCTTAATGAGTAGTTCGTCCGATTGATAACAGATAATCGACAACATCCATACCCCCAATAAGTCAATTCCTTTATGCAAAACGAATATCTTATTCTGAGGAAGAGGAGTTAATCTGAGGACGACTAAAACTTGTTTATGTTATTATACTATTTCTTCATGTGAAAGCAAACATTTTAGAATGCAGAAGAAGTCAATCGTACTCTCCAACAAATGATCAACGTGCTTTCAAAAGGGAAAATTATTGCGGATTATTGACTGCAGAATTCTTCTTTGACGATGATTGTAAGTAATGCTTAAATCTATAACCCAAGAACAACGAGGAGTTCTCTCCCCAAGACTATTCGCGTCAAGCTTACATTAATGGGTACTTCAAATTAGATTGCTTTTTGGGAGATCAATATTAAGGACCTAGTCTGCAAAGAGCTCTTGGTGATCAGAATTCTGTAAGTAAAATATTAGTCAGAACTGATTTCCGGTTTTGGAATACCTTATGAACAAAAGAGAACAGTATAAGAGAAAACGCTTTCGGAAGTACAAATTCTCTCTTCAGCAATTGGCAATTTTATCAATTGAGAAGAAGGCCTTTTGTGTATCTCGAATAGGGCTGTATCTGGTGAAGCTGAATTCAATTTTATCTGCAGTTTGAGAGTTTTGAAAAAAGTCAAATGGCAGTCGAAACAGAAGGATTGCATCAGCAAGCGAGAAAAACGGGTTTTTCTTCGTTTGTGAATGCAAGTGCAAAAACGAGCAAAGATTTATTCTTTCTGCTCATATCATTCCCGCTGTCACTACTAGAATCCCTTGTTTGATCCGCCGGGGACTCTTGCATTCAATTCCATTGGGGCAAATCAGATTTTGTAGTGGAAGTTCGTCTGGTTCTCTTCTGATTTCTCCGCTTGTCTAGCTATTTTCAGATTTATTACTGTAATAGTTGAGTCTAGACTAAGTATTTTCTTAAGGCTGAACGAAGAAGGGATCTCTTCAATAGCTAGTGTGTGAACACTGTTAACTGAATCGGGATAGAGATGACAAATTGTATAATGAACGATATCGAACATCTAAATTATAGTCTATCGAAGATCCGGTTAACGTGAGAATGACAGAGAATTGCCGGAGAGAAAGATAGCAAGCCAGGAAAGCAAGGAGTGAGGATATGACTCGAGATTCTTCAAAGGACTGGCAGGTATTCATATCGTGCAAGGTTTCAGATGGAAAAGGTGGATACACAAGAGACTGGCATCTTGCGAAGGAGCTTTACGAATTACTTGAAGCGAATTCGATAAAGGTCTTCATGAGCAGTATTTCTTTGGAGCAATTAGGAGAATCCGACTACAAGGAAGTAATTGAAGAGGCACTCGACCAAGCCCGGGTAATGGTAGTTGTTGGAACGAGCAAAGAAAATCTGAACTCGAAATGGGTCAAGTATGAATGGAACACTTTCCATAATGAAATAATAAGCGGAAGAAAGCAAGGTGGTAGAGTATTCACGATTATTGAGAACCTAACTGTGAAGGAACTACCCCTTGCGCTCAGACAGCACCAGAGTTTCAATGTTTCAGAAAAGAACAATCTTGTGAATTTCATAATAGCGGCACTGGGATTTGATTCCGTAAACCTCAGATTAGTAATCGAAAGTGATCAAGATAGTAAGAGAGCAACCTCACCCAAACATGACTCTAACTTAACCCCGCAGAAAACCGGCAGCGAACCGCCGACAAAAAGCATAACCTCGAAAAACGGTGATGAGCTAATTTGTGTTGAGGGCGGCGTCTTCATATTGGGAGACACGTGGGGAGATGGTTTTGATAAAGAAAAACCCCCCCACGAAGCTCATCATTACCCACAAGTATTGGAGAAAAGGCAAGCGAAGTGATAGATTAAGAGCATAGATTGTCTAATATAGTGAATTCTTCTTTTAATGCGGTATGGAGGTGATCTCAATGGTTGGGATAAGTGATGAGTTTGAAGAAAGCGATTTTGGTGACAAGAGGTTGAACAAGAGATTGAAGAGTATCTCAGAGGCTTTTGTGAGAAACAGTGAAAACAGCATTCCGGAAAGCTTTGAAGGCTGGTCTGAAACAAAGAGCGCATACAGATTCATGAGCAATCCGAAAATAACAAGAGAAGAGATACTTAGATCGCACACAAACAAGACAGTGGAGAGGGTAAAGGAACACGATACCATACTTGCCGTTCAAGATACGACATCGCTTGACTTCACAAGACATAAAAACACTAAAGGGTTGGGCTACCTGGATGAAAAAAACTCACATGGAATAATGCTCCATACAACACTGGCAGTCACAGAAGAAGGAAGACCATTAGGAATAATCTCACAACAAAGCTGGATAAGAGAAA
>NZ_DIXC01000081.1:29235-29465 GCF_002435945.1 Mesotoga sp. UBA6090 | reverse complement strand
AGGCCCAGTATTCTTTCTCAATTCTACGTCTGCCGTGCTTCTTGAAGAACATCATTCTCTCTTCTTCGGAAATGGATTGGAACAGCTCACTACTGCGCTGTGATGGTATGTCTTCTCCATAAGGATGGGCATGTAATCTCTGCCAATGGGGAAACCTACTGAGGGAGTTATTCTCTTCGAGAATTAGATAATAGGCAATAGACAGAATCATTCTATAACGGTCGGGGAAA
>NZ_DIXC01000081.1:0-29079 GCF_002435945.1 Mesotoga sp. UBA6090 | reverse complement strand
GAGGAATAAACCTAGAGAAAATAACCCTGGCTAAGTCTTTTCAACGCTTTACAAAGTTTTCATCGTTAGACTTTTCGGGAACTTAGGTTGAATAAAGGCTTTCAGAACTTCTCTTCTTCATTTTGTGCCCCTTTAGCCTTTTTTCTGTCGAACTCGGGTCGGAAGACGTCAACAAAATCAAAGAGAGATATGTCGTTGTCAAACCCTGGAGCGACTTGAGAGAATACATGTTTGAGAGGAAGGAAGCTTTCAAGGAGCTGTATAATTGTAATCGAGATCTTTTTGAGAAGAGATAAAACCTCTTTGACAAAAAAGCAGAATATTCTAGATAAAGAAATCAGCCGGAGGAATCCCCGGCTTCAAATCGGCTATGCAACTAAAGGAGGTTAAGGAAGGACTAGAAGACTAGACCTCGTTTCTATACTTTCCATATGCATCCGCTGCCTTGAGCGCAGAAAACACTGTTTCAGGCGTTATCTCGACCAATTCGTTGTGAATTGTCTCACCTTCTGTGCAGGAAGCTGCTGCAACTTTCATTAGCTGCTCATCAGTAACCTTGCCCAGCCCGATTTCTGCAAGCGTTGTTGGAAGTCCGACTGTTTCACAGAAGTCGAACACTTCATCGATTACGGCGGGGTCCTTCTCAGTAAGGAAGAGCGATGCAAGCGTTCCAAAGGCGACTTTCTCTCCGTGGAAGAACCTATGAGTCTCTTCCAGGGCTGTAAGCCCATTGTGAATAGCGTGAGCAGCAGCAAGACCGCCACTCTCAAATCCAAGACCACTCAACAGAGTGTTCGCTTCGATAACCTTTTCTAGAGACGAAGTCACGACATGTGCTTCGCAAGCATTCTTTGCCTGTTCTCCATATTTCAAGAGAGTTTCGTAGCAGACTCTTGCGAGAGAATAGGCGGTCATAGAACCGGGATTGCCTGTCATGTTCTTCGCGTTTCCAATCTGGCAGGACCTTGCTTCAAACCAAGTTGCAAGAGCGTCTCCCATACCGGAAACAAGAAACCTCGCGGGTGCCGAAGCTATAATCTTGGAATCGACTAGAACAAGATCCGGATTCTTCGGAAGGAATAGGTATCTCTTGAACTCTCCTTCGGGCGTATATATAACCGAGAGGGCGCTGCAAGGCGCGTCCGTTGAAGCGATAGTGGGAACGATAGCCACAGGAATCTTTAGATTGTGAGCGACAGCTTTTGCGGTGTCAAGGGTCTTTCCTCCACCAATTCCGACAAGCACGTCGGCTTTGTCTCCGGCTTTTCCGGAGAGTCTTTCAATTTCTTCATCAGAACACTCCCCGCTAAACTCGATTATCTCTGCAGATAATTCTTGATTCAGGGAACTCTTGATAGAAGGAATTATGTTTTCATACACAAACGGATCGGTTATTACAAAGGCGTTTCTGCCGAATCTTTTCAGTTCCTTTCCCAAAGAATTAAGCGCACCGGATCCCTGAACGTATCTCCCGGGGAAAATCGTAGCTCTTATCATTTTTCATATCACCTCCATATAAGCGATTATAAGTCGAAAGCCGATCGAGTTTATGAAGTAATGATCAATGAACATGAGATTCTATTTCTCGAGAATCGATCATTATTGTAAGCCGCATTGGGTGCTATAATATTAGATAGTGAAGATTGATTTGCGCTTCAATTAAGGACAACCACAGCATTTGTTTGAAGGAGGTGTTGTGAAGTGATTTACTACGTAGATGACAACGCAAAGCCGACCGGAGAACATGAAATCCATACGGAGTTCTGCGATAGGCTCAAGGAAGTAGAATCGAAGAGAAGGCTTGGAGATTTCGTGAACTGTTTCGGGGCCCTTCAGAAGGCGCGAGAGATATACCCAAATGTCGACGGCTGCGTTCATTGTTGCAGTGAATGCCATAAGGGCTGAAGCATCTTCATAAATTTCAGATTTATGATCACGCGTAAGGATATAGATATATCTGTTTTTTCCAGTCCGCATAGCCGGAATATTGGTTTTTTCCGTTCTTCTTCCGGCTTCTGGCTTTTTGTTTATCGTCCATTTCGCAGCCTCTTCTGAGATGATGTCCTGCGACGGTGAATCGCGTTTCCTTTCAAAGTACTGCATTCTTCACGGATGCAATAATCATTCAGAATTGATGTTTCTTGCCCGCTGATATTGGAGAAGAGAGTGGTGGAATGGACAGAGTAGTTATAGTTGGCAATGTTGATGTCGATATCATAGCAGGTCCGATTGACGACTGGCCTGAATGGGGAACGGAGATAGGAGTAGATACTGTTGATATGCGTATCGGCGGGCAGGCGGCCAACACGGCTGTCGTGCTTGCCGATCTCGGAGTACCGGTGGATATAGTGACGGTAGCCGGAAATGATCTCTTCGGGAAGGCATTAGAGCAACGATTCATTGAAATGGGAATTTCCGTCGAAGGGCTTGCCCTCATCGAAGGCAAGACTCCTCATACAGTTGCGATAGCTCATACAAGCAGTGAGAGAAGCTTCTTGAGCGACGAATCTGTCATGCGTTTCATGGATGTTGACTTTGTTAGCAATAAGCTTACTAACGTCAAAGGCGCACATATCCTGTTTTGTGGAATCAATGTTCTTAACGGTTTGAGAAGGGGAGACTTGAAAACGCTTGTGGAATCCCTTCACAATGACAACGTTATTTACCTTGATCCGGGATGGCCTCCCGATGGCTGGAAGTCATTCAGACCTCAGATAAGGAGCTTGCTGAATTCATTAGACTGGTTCTTACCCAACGAAGCCGAACTAAACGAGGTGACACAAGAAGCTTCGATTTCCAGCGCCGTTGAAAGCTTTCAGAGGGAGTTCACCAGTAATGCGATGGTGAAGATGGGCTCTGAAGGTTCGCTCATGATCTCTAGAGACAGTTCAAAAGAGTATTCGACCGAAAGGTCAGAGAACGTTGTGGATACGATTGGAGCCGGGGATTCCTTCAATGCCGGTTTTATCTATTCGGCGGCCGCCTACGGAAGTTATGATGTCGACCTTGCCCACAGGATCGCCAGAGACTGGATCGAGGGAAGATACAGGGAGAAGATTTCCTTGTAGGTTGCTTTGATTAGTTTTCGCAGTTTTTTGGAAGTATACTGTCTATTCATAAGCAGGGGGATGAAGAGAGTGTTTCTTAGAGAAGGTCAAAGAGTCCTCTTTCAAGGGGACAGCGTAACCGATACCGATAGAGACAGAGGGGACTTTTTCTCTCTTGGGAACGGGTATCCTGCAATTATCTCTGGACTCGTGGGTTCTGCGCATCCGGAACTGAGAATCGAGTTTCTGAACAGAGGTGTTGGAGGAGATAGGGTACGGGATCTTCGCCGACGCTGGGAAGTTGACTGCCTTGATCTCTCTCCTGACTGGGTTTCTATACTTGTAGGGATAAACGACTGCTGGCGCCTCTATGACAGCAACGATAGAACGGAGCCGGAGTGCTTCGAAAACGACTACAGGTATCTACTGGAATCGGTCAGGTCAAAGGGGGCATCTGTGATAATAACGGAACCCTTCTTCCTTCCAGTTTTCTCAGAGATGGAGAGATGGACTGAAGATCTTGGGCCGAAGATTCAGATAATCAGGAGAGTTGCAAGGGAATTTGGAGCGATTTACGTTCCGCTAGATGGAATTTTCGCTGCTGCAGCTGCAAGACGCCAGCCAGAATTCTGGGCCGAAGACGGCGTTCACCCCACTCCCGAGGGCCACGCCCTTATTGCCCGCCACTGGCTTCAGGCAATGAATATCGTTCTTTGATTAAGTAGTTTAATCTGAAATTGTCGGCTTGATAATGTAGTCTACAAGGCGATCGTAGTATTCGCGATTCCTTTCATATTCCGAGCGATATATGATACTTTTGGCATCTAATGCGTGATCTATTGCGAGAATGCCGTCGAGGTGGTCTATCTCATGCTGAAGCAGCTCCGATCTTGCCTGATCCACCCCCTTCCACTCGTGTTCGATTCCCCTTTCATCTTCATACACGACATCTATCGAAAGGCTTCTTTCGAGCCTAATGAGCAGATGTGGAAAGGACATGCAGTCATCCCACATAGTAAATACGGGTTTGCTGCGGTTGGTAATTCGAGGGTTCACAATAATGAAACTTTCCTGACCTAGATTGAGCGCAACGATTCTCTTAAGAATACCGATTTGCGGGGCAGAAATTCCGCGGCCAAAGCCCTTTTCATTCCTGAATTCGTCAAGGGCCTGCTTTAGCATAGCGAACTGCTTTATCGTCTCCTGGCTTTGAAAGTCAGTAACCGGAGATGATCTTTCCCGTAGCAATGGATTTCCAATAAGCAATACTTCACTCGTCATGATCAACCTCCGAAGGTTCTTTGCCTCTTTTCAAGAGATTCGCTAGAGCTACTGCCGTTCCGAGGGGAAAGAGCATGATCCCGGCTTTCAGAGAACCGGCGACGACTTTTCCCCCTGGCGAGATTATATCTTCAAGTCCTATCTTGCGCTCAAGACTTTCGCAAAGCAATTCTTTAGATATGGCAATCAAAGCGCTTACCTCCTCGGGGTCGAGTTTGAAGGGAGTATCATCTATGAAATGCGCATTAAAGCAGGCGATGAAGTACGGTCCTTTCTCTGGCAAGTTCTTTCGTCGATCAAGCATTTTGTATATCATTCTGGGGGCTGGGGATGGAAGCTCAATGGTATCGACAACGCTTCCGTCTGACTGAACTATATCTGTCCTCGCTGAATGAATTATTTCAACGGCCTTTCCAGTCTCTTCAACTGCTTCGCGTTTTGCTGCCTGGATGAACCCCTCGCCTTCTTCACAGTGTCCACCGATTCCGGCGAAGAACCTTTCTCCGGACTCTGTTCGATGCTTCCTTCCAGAAACCTGAAAGAGGTAGAGGCCCCGGTTTTCTAGAATCAGTCCAGTACCCTTTTCGGAATTATCTGGAATCAAACTGCTGATGTTCATAATATTCTTTCCTTCATTACTCGATTGTCGAGCCAATCATATATTTATCCAAAGAGGCGATCTTCTACTTGTCCGAAGACCACAGTCACTGGTCTACAGACAACGTTGTGGTTTTTAGCTGCCGGATCAATCGTTCTTCATGGTCTTTATAACGGAATCGGCCGCCAGCTTTCCCGTAAGTATGCTTATCGGTACACCGGAAGGGCTGTAAGCCCACTGGCCGGCCTGAAGAACATCCGGTATCTTCGTTTTGACCGAGCTGTTTATCTTCATCATACTGGCTACCACTGGTATCGGCTCCTCGAAAGACCATCCTACGATCGAGCCTTCCGAGCTGCCGGCGTAACTCTCTATTGAAAGAGGGCTGCTGGAGAATGAAAAGAGAATCCCGTCTTTCAAAATCGGGTACACTGAGTCTGAGAGGACTTTGATTATTCTCTTTTCGAGCTCTTCTTTCAGCTCGCCGTACCAGCCGGATTCATACGCTTTTTTCACTATCTCGTATTCGAATAGAGTGCTTACTATCACGCCGGTCTTTCCTTCAGGGGCTAGGTTTTTGTCCTTGAGAACTGGGATCGAAATCTCGTAGGTGCTCAGTTCACAGAACCTGTCCAGCCAGCTCATGACTTCTTCTTTTGAATTGACCGACCAGTTCTCAAGCATAGACTTCATTTCGCTGCGATGAGTCTCGCCAAGCCCCTTCTTTGAAGGGGTATAGAAAAAGTGCTCGCTCGAGATCGCTTCGAATTTTTCGGGCGGTTCATCAATCGCGATGAAGACGCTGAAGATAGAATCGGTCCCGTGTTTCTTCGATATCTCGGATCTAAACGTGTTGATCGTTTCCACTTCGACTTCAGGCAGTCCATCTGTTTTCAGAATGGAGTAGAGCTTCTTTAGGTCGGCAGCCCACACGAGTTTCCTGTACTTATAGGATCTTCCATTGCTATCCACGATTACTTTTTTTCCGGCATGGATCTCGGTCACTTCCCTACCCGTCTCGACTTCCCCGCCAAAATGGATTATTTTTTCTCTTACGCGTTCAGCCATAGTTCCAACTCCGCCCTTCGGGTAGAAGTAATCCTGATAAAGGTAGAAATAACTCATGGCGAAAAAAGTGGGAGTGTTCTTGAAGAAATGCTGATCAATGATATCTCTCAAAGACCTGTTTTGGACAATCTTCTCGAGAAATTCCTCGACCGGCATCTGGAATTTCCCTATTCTTCGGAGAGTGAAAAGGAACTTGAACAGCCAGGGCAGGTACACTTTGACAAAATACGACTTGTTATTCTTGAAGTCCATGAAAAGGGGATTATCGACTCCGTAGAGAATCTCCATGTCCTTCATGATTCTCTTTATGAATGAAACAACTCTCTCGATCTCATCCTCGCTTCCAGGATACATCTTTTTAAGGAGATCTGAGTACTCCTTCAAACTTTCCTTCGAGGTCACACGAATAACACTATCTTCAATCCCGACAGATACCGGACTCTTGACTCTTTCGATTTCAATCCCAAGCTCCCTTAGCATCGGAAGAATGATTCCCGCACTTTCGAGCGCCCTTACACCACCGTCAAAGAGGAAGCCATCCCTCCAGAAGGAGTTGATCAGGCCGCCACATTTCTCGTTCTTCTCCAACAAGAGGACTTTAGCTCCGTGCTTTGCAATATATGCGGCACTGGTCATTCCGGCTATTCCACCGCCAACTATTATCGCGTCAAAGATCTCCATCATTGAGTCCCCCCATTCGCAGGCTTACCTGCCAGAGTTCATTAGCTGTTTCCATGTCGAGTGCGGGAGGGGCCGGAATCTCTTCCGTGGTTAGGTTGAAGAACCTTCCACCGATATCCTGGAGATCGCGGGAAGCACCCAAATAGAAAAGGGCTTCTGCCGAGATTTCCGGGGAGCGTGAGAATCTGTCGACAACATTTCTCTTATACCATTTGTAGAACGCCCCATTTTCCTTTCCCGTACTCGTCTTGACTGCACCGGGGTGCATTGCGTTGATTGTGACGCCGCTTCCTTCGAAGTATTGATCGAGAATAAGCATACTAAGCAGCTGGCAAGTCTTTGCGGAACCGTAGGCCTTAAGGCCACTGTAGCGTCTCTTCTGCCAGTTAAGGTCCTCCGTTTCTATTCCCCAGACGGCGAAGCGATGACCTTCCGAGTTCACCATAATAATGCGTCCCTTTCCTTGAGCTTTCATCTTCTCTTTTATCAGATAGTTGATGACGAACGAGGAGAGATAATTGACAACGAACGTCGTTTCTAAGCCTTCCTTTGTTAGCTCTTTGCGCTTCAGATAGACTCCCGCGTTGTGTATTAAGACATCTATTGTATCTC
Source organism: Mesotoga sp. UBA6090 (assembly GCF_002435945.1). Taxonomy (NCBI): domain Bacteria; kingdom Thermotogati; phylum Thermotogota; class Thermotogae; order Kosmotogales; family Kosmotogaceae; genus Mesotoga; species Mesotoga sp. UBA6090. Next base: position 21,792 of record NZ_DIXC01000081.1, on the reverse strand, counting down.
CCATCGCCGAGAGCTCTTCACCGACTCTCAGGCTATCGTTTAGACTGCTGAAGTCGGCTATCATATATGAACACTGGACACCGAAGTCACGTTTGAGTTCGTCGCAAAGCCTTTCCGATTTCTCCCTGTTTCTGTTTATGGAAAAAATCTTCGCCCCATGGCTTGCATACTTCCTGCATGTGTAGTATCCAATACCCGATGTGCCTCCGGTGATAACCATTAGGCGATCCTCGAAATCATCATTGCAAATCTTTGGATCGGACTTGTTGTTCTTCATCATCGCGCGGATGTTTGACCATTTGTATTGTTTCCAGTATTTGCGGATGGTGTTCTCGCCTCTCTCCATATGCAAAACCTATCCGAAGTGTTTTCTCATGAAACGCCTGTAAGGCTTTCTGAATGAGGGAATGTTGTCGAAGATATCGCCCCAAAGGTCATAGTAATCTCTCTGCTCGATTATCTTTCCCTCTTCGCTAAGAGAGAGACGGCTCGTACCATAAATTACTGAAGTCCTCGTCTTTTTGAAGAGTATCGTCATTTCCCATTCGACAAAGACTACTTTATCTTCCTTAACGACTCTAAGAACCGCCATCTTCAGCTCTTTAGATCTCTCGGCAAGCCTTTCTGTCATTTTCTTGAATTCTTCGATCCCCCGGATTTCCTGGATAGTGTCTTTGAAGAGAATGTTTTCGTCGTAGTAAGGAAGAATGTGAGACCAGTCGGGTCTCCCTTCTGTGTTGTAAGTCTTTGACCATAGTTCTCGAATTTGATCGGCACTCTCTATACAAAAAGCTTCCATAATCACAGCTCCCTAAAACATTAAGTAGAAAACACCTCGAGAGTTCCGTATTTCTTCAGTTGAATCGTCCAACATGGAGAACGTCTTAAGCAAATCGTATCACAGCGACTCTTACGAAGCAATATTTGGAAGATAACAAAATAGCAATCTCAGATTCTGCCCGACAAACTGTGAACGATAGACTTGAAAGGAACAAAGGTCCAGAACAATCCCGTTGCAAAACTTCTCTCTAGCGCAAACTTGAGAAGCCAAGAGCGGCATGATAGGAGCTACGAACGAGAGGACTCGATGCGACGAACGAGAAGCCTCTCTCCAAAGCGAAGATCTTGTAACCTTCAAACTGCTCCGGCGTAATGTACTCCACTACCGGAAGGTGGTTAAGAGATGGCTGCAGATACTGACCAATAGTCAACATGCTGCATCCTGCACCAAGCAGGTCCTCTATGACGGACTCAACCTCGTCTTCGCCCTCACCAAGGCCCACCATTATTCCAGACTTCGTAATTATCGAAGAGTCAATTTCCTTCACTCTCCGCAAGAGACCGATAGAACGCTCGTACGTTGCTCCGGGTCTCACATTGGCGTACAGAGAAGGTACGGTCTCCACATTGTGATTCAGCACGTCCGGATGCTCTCTGACGATTTTTTCGAGAGCCTTCCAGTTACCATTTAGGTCAGGGATCAGCAGCTCGATTGTCGTATCTGGACAGTTCTTTCTCAATTCACGGACGACATTAACAAAATGAGAAGCGCCACCATCGTCCAGATCGTCCCTGGTAACCGAGGTGATTACAACATGTCTCAATTGGAGAACATGAACGGCGTTAGAAATGTTCTCCGGCTCCTTTGGATCTGGAGAGCCCGGTATTCCCTTTGAGACTGCACAGAATCGACAGTTTCTTGTACAGATATCTCCAAGTATCATGAATGTGGCGGTTCTAGATGCAAAACACTCGCCGATATTTGGGCATCTCGCTTCTTCACACACGGTATGAAGACGCAGGCTTCGCAACATGACCTTTATTTCGCTCAGCTTACTCCGGTCGGCATTGAGCTTTTTCTTAAGCCAGTCTGGTTTCTCCTTCACTTTGACCACTCTCCAGCCATTCTCTTGAAACTTCTATCAGTTTGCTTTCAAAGACAAGAGAGAAATTCCTTTCCACACTCTCTATGATCTCATGGAAATCAACGTCGGCCACAAAATCGTCCATCGAAGCGATCGTATAGTCTTTTATACCACAGGGATTGATCAATCTGAAGTGTTCCTTGTTTACCCGTACGTTCAGGGCAAATCCGTGCATTGTGAACCATCTTTTGACAGCAATACCTACTGCGGCAATCTTACTTTCTTCCACCCAGACTCCTCTGTATTCCGGTTTCCTTCCCGCTTCAATCCCGTAATCTCCCAGCACTCTAATTACTACCTCTTCGAGAGAGTGCACGTACCATGGAAGATTCTTCTTCCATTTTCCAAGATTCAGAATGGGGTATGCAACTACCTGTCCCGGACCATGATAAGTTATGTTTCCTCCCCTATTGGTATTTCGAAGTTCGACGCCCAGACGCTCGAGCTCGCGTTCATCAACAAGAAGATTCTCTCTTCCACCCGATTTGCCAACAGTAATAACTGGTTTGTGTTCAAGGAGAATCAGTATGCAATCGGCCTTCCCAGACACAACCTTTTCAAAAGCTAGATTCTGCAGATTTAGCCCGTCAAGGTATTTTGTGAGCCCGTCCAGTCTTATTGAGAAGCAACTTCGATTTTCCATTTTCAATCGGACCCTGATTGACGCATAGTCTTTTTGATTGGCGAAGGGAGTGTTTCAATCAATTCTGCATACTTCATGACTTCTTCTCGGCTCAGAGGAGCGGGTCTGGTCTCTCCAGCGGCCCATAATTCGACCTGATCGAAGAAATGAGGGCTACGTGGGACTTCTGAAACTCCTGGTGGCAGAAATGCTCTGGAGCTATCTATGTTCGAAAGGTCGGCGATCTGAGTGTAAGAATTCCCCAGTTGCGACCAGATGGTATTTCCCGAGGTGGTTACGAGATCGGGCATATTTCGATTCGCATCGGGGTAAATCGAGGGGAGGCCTTCAAGATTAGTCTGATAAACCATCACTGCTTCTCTGACTTGAGAAACAGTTTCCCGAAGACTGCCGGCCGAAGCCTCGAGTACCTGGTTGACCCAGACTGCCAATTCCTCCTCGTCCGGCAACTTCTGAGTTCTCTCAAACTCTTCTAGGGCATACCGAAGGAGGAAGATATTGCCGGCATGGCCCCCGCCGTATTTCGATGCAAGAAGAGCCGTGACCGTATTGGGCCGCAGACTGCGATGCATTACTTGTACTATAGTCTCGGCAACATCGGCCGCTCTGCTGTTCTCCAAAAGGCGATAGTCCCAATCACTTAGGGCTTTCAGAATCCTCGTTGAATTCTGTGACAGAAGGTTCTTCTCAGACAAAATACGTGCGAGAGACAGAAAATCTCTGGCAATTGCCGAGACATTGTCTTGATGAATCTCCGAAAAGCTCTCAAAAGTGAAGTCGTTCTGATCATCCAGGAGCTCGTAAAGCCTCATGCTTCTTGGGTTATGGCCGGTTCCTCCGGTTCCTATAGTCAGAGAATGCGGGTACCAGTCTCCGACGGACAAATGACTTGCACTGGCAACTAATCCCGAAAAAGGATTCTGAACATCAGGAAGCTCCTGCGCGTGTCTGTAGAGTCCGAGTGTACGCATGAGCTTATCAGACTCCAGCAAGTTCTTGCCGTAAATCTTGGATAGCGTCCCGGCAACTTTTCTCCTTGAAAGTCCCATTTGAAACATACGGTCCTCAGCTGTGGCATATCCTGCCCCGAAAAAGAGTTCCAAGTCATTGTCCGCATAGATGTGGGCTATTCCCCAGTAATCCCGGATTACATCTATCTGATTGCCAGACAACCGGGCAGGAAAAATTGCAGCAAGCACGAAGATAGAGATTGCAAACATCCACGACGCGGGTTGCTTCCTCATACCTGCCCCCTTTTACTCACTGTCTGGAGTGGCCTTTCAATTATAGATCACTCTGATGATAGGAGAAAGCTCAGGCCATTATCCGTGATACAAGGAGATAATGAACTGAGGGTTTTTCTGAAATCAACAATCCGATGAACCTCAATAATTAGATTTGATTTCAAAACTTAAGCAATGATTCCACGTCATCTGCAAAAAAGAAAAAGACATGAAAGCAATGCAATGATTGTAGCGCTGGATGTCAAACACTCACTCTCACTATTGAAGGCTTTTCCCAAATGGTAGTAAGACTTGGCGGAATTCAGATCGCACCTTTTGTGCGGGCAAAGAAAAGCGGAGAGGTTTCCCTCTCCGTTCGACTGGCGATCCGGATTAATTGGCCGGGTTGATAATCGTTATTCTTCCCTCGTTGACTGGAGCGATTGTTCCGTGTCTTTCGACGTATTCTGCAAATGCATCTCTGAGGAAGGACTTTGTTTCAATGAACTTCTCCATTTCCAGGAACATGATAAACTTGTCTCCCCCGCCCGTGAGGAAGTCGTTGGCGGTGAGTGTGTAAGTCTTTTCGGGATCTAGCGGAACACCGTTCGATGTAACGGATATCAAGCGCTCATATGGAGGCTTAGCTGCGTCGAAGGTGTATTCGAGACCCGACACCTGCAGGAATTGGCCTGCCGCTGCCGGGTAGGCCGAAATACCATGTTCAAGGATGTCCCAAATCTGTTTTCCGGTGCCCCTTACTGCAACTACTAGATTATCGAATGGAAGAACAGTGTAAACGTCCTTTATAGTTATGTCTCCGGCCGGAATACTGGCTCGGACTCCTCCGCCGTTCTGTATGGCGAAGTCAGTTCCGGTCATCTCTCTAAGGCTATCGGCAATCGCGTTGGCAAGGTTGGACTCCTTCAGCCTTACCGTGCCCCTTTCTCCATCGAGATCAACCTCGGTCTTTCCAATCACCGTACCGAGCTTTTCGTCAAGTTGAGAGACATAACTTTGTACCACTTCTACTACTTCTTCGTCCTGCTGAAGGTTCTGACTCATGAATACGTGGGCGAAGTTGATACCTATTACTTCGCCGTTGTAAATGTTTAGATTCGTCTTTGAAATCAGCTCAGCATGTTTTCCTGAAGAGATCACCCAACTACCGTTAATCTTTTCTGGGAAGGCGACAACGTCCCTTCCTCCTTCGAATATAAGATCGTAGCCGGGGACCTTCGTTGGAAGCACTCTATTTCCACCGTGCAGATGGGCGAGGGCGACCAACAAATCTGCCTGTGGAGACACTTCATCCAGGAGTCTCTTTGCGGCAGAATACTGTTCTTCGAAGGTAATTCCCGCTACGTTCCTTGGATGGGTGTACCAGGCGCTGCTGTCGTCAGTAAGCCCAACGATGGCTATCTTTATCCCGTCGACTTCTTTTATTATGTATGGCTCAAGGAAGTACGGCGATTCTCCCAGGTACAGAGTGTTTGCGCTAAGGAATGGGAAATTTGCAAGTTTGCTGTTTCTTTCCATCACGTTGAATGGGAAATCGAAGTCGTGATTGCCCAGTACCATGGCATCGTAACCCATCATGTTCATGATCTTAATTACCGGCTCTCCTTCGAAAAGGTTGGCGACGTTGGTGTTGTAAGGAGCGTCTCCAACGTCCAGAAGCAGAAGATTAGGCTGAATTGCTCGTTCTGTCTTAACGTAGTAGGCCATTTTTTCCATCGCGCCTACTGGGTACTTCGCCCCGCTTGGTAAGTAAGGCTCTATGTGCCCGTGTATATCGGCGGTTGCGAGCATTGTGATTATCTTGAAATCTGGATTGTCTACGAAGTTCGAAAGAATCTGTGCAGCTTCTTCTCGCCTCAACGGTCTTTCCATAGAGAGTAATTCGGCAGGCACGTAGACAAGTTGTGAAAGCTTTGCCGAATAGTCTATCGGCTCATCAACTCCAAATAGAACCTTGGCTACTGCGAGCGCGAATTCGGCGCCCGTTACTGCTTCGAACGGTCTGTAAAGGCCATCGACAATCTCTTCGGCTCGTACCTTGATAAGACCCTCGATGTATTCCTCTCCTTCGATATCGACAGTATCCTTCGCAGACGGAACAACGAAAGCCTCATCGATAACACCAAGCGGGTCCGTGTAGACGAACTTCTTCTCGACCTCTTCTTCAAGCTTCATGGGATGGATTGTCGACAATTTGAATGTCTTGACTATCCACTCGGCAGCGTCGGCTCTCGAAAGCGCTTCTGTCGGACTGAAGAGATCGTCCTCTGCCTCAACTATCCCCGCGGCAAATAGCTTTTCAATAGCGGCCGAATATGGGCTAGCCGCAATGTCTTTGGGTCCGGCAAAAGACAACACACAGATCAGTAACGTTGCAATCAGGATGATTTTGTTCCTCAACGTAGTATCCCTCCTCTAATAAGGTTATGTGAATAAAAACAAAAAGTGATTTAGGGAAAACTGCCGAAGTTCCCTTTGTCCCCAAAACTATTATACGTCAGCCAATCAATTTGACGGACGGTCTTAGAGGGATTCAATGAAGAGAATCCGACGTTTGCTTTTTGTATAGTAAGCCTTCCTTACAGGGAACTCTACCTTTTTCCCCATGCTTAAGCTTCTTCGAAATGATTCTCAATTCTAGGCGGAAAACACTATTCTGTTGAATGCAATCTGTTGATTCAAGAATGCGGATATCGATTATTCGCACTTGTTCTATCTATCGACGGGGTCACCGAGGAAAATAACAAGATTCGACAAAAAGAATGATCGAGATGCTGAATCAAGTTCATGACGATATCTGACGTTTCTTTACTCTAGAGCTGTAACTTGGAACAGACAACTTGCAACTGCTCTTTCGAAGGACGGGTTTCATGATCCCGGACGAAGGACCGAGGACGGCTCCTACTCCTATTTGTTGTCCGTCAACGATCCGCCGTCCTCCGAGAAGATCTTTTCTAGAAAGTCCAGATCCTGAACAGGAGCACTTCAGTGACAAAATAGCTTCGCTCTGATCAGAGGGCGTAATTTGTTTCTTGAGGACTGGGTCAAGCTCTTGTTCTTTGCTCCCGACCAACCTCCGACTTCCGACCCCCAACCACGGTCTTACTCACAACTGTATGTTCTTCTCGGCGAACGGAGAACCGCTCAACGGCAAACCTGCTTCATTCATCTCTTTCCTGCCACGAACCTGCTACCCCCGACCCCGGCCTTTGTTCTTCTTGCAACTTGCAACTGTTGTTATTCCCTGAGAACGGAGATCCGATAACGAACAACGATCGTCATTTCTCTGTTTCAGAACCGGCTTTTTCACCCGCAAAGCTCTATGATTGCCTGTGTGAAAATCTTTGCGCTGGTCAAGAGATCTTCAATGACAGCAAATTCATCGGGGCCGTGCATATTGTTTTCGCTCCCGGGCATAATGCAACCAAATGCCACGCCGTTCTTCAGTCGATGTACATACGTTCCCCCTCCCATCGAGATGCAGTATCCCTTTTTTCCGGTGTAGCTTTCGTAAGATCTCAGAAGTGTCTTGACGAACTCGGAGTCACAGGGTACGTGATGAGGAGGTTTTATGTCATCGTTTTGCAGATCTATACCACTGTCAGCCAGTTTGGCCTTAATTACATCAAGGAGGTTCTCTTTCGTTGCGCATAAAGGAGCCCTGCAATCGAATGTCCCGTTGAGGCTTGAACCATCGTACTCCATCATATTGAGGCTTATTGTAAGCTTGCCGGAAAGTTCATCGCTCATCGCAACGCCAGCAGCCTCACCGAGCCAGTCTCCATGAGGAAATACCGAGTTTAGAGCTCGCAGCCTCTCAAAGCCTGTACTTTGAGAAGCCGGGAGCCTTGAGATGACTTCCAGCAAACCTGTCAAAGCATTTTTCCCTTTATCTGGAGTCGAGGCATGGCCCTGAAGCCCTCTAGCCTTGATTGTAGTCTTTTTCCCCTCGGTGGATAAGTTGAAAGAGATGGCGCTGATTTTGGTGACGGCATCGCAGCAATCGCGAATCACTTCGGGATCGATCCCCTCTACAACGGCAGTCGCTTCACCGGGAATCACATTGCTTTTGATCCCGGCCTTGAAGCTTACCACCCGGGGAGACTCGGTTGACTCTTCAAACCTGGATTCGAACTTTCCCTGGAGACCTCCCTTTTCTATGTTCACAACCGGGAAACTGGCGTCCGGTGAGAAGGTCATTGGAGCTTCCTCTTCTATCCCGTAATAGTATCTTATATCTGATGATCCACACTCCTCATCGGTTCCAAGTATCAGCCTTACACCGGCCTTCAGAGGAATACTCATATCCTTGACAGCTTTCATGGCGTAAAGAGCGGCCACGGCGGGGCCCTTGTCGTCTATCGTTCCTCGACCGTAGAGCCTTCCATCCTTTACTACGGGATTGAAGGGTTCTGTGACCGTCCAACCGTCTCCTCCCGGTACCACATCGAGATGAGCCAGGATGTCCAGCTTGTTATCCAATTCATTGAAGTCAACTGCACCGACATAGTTGTCGTAGTTCTTGGTCCTAAATCCCATTTCAGATGCCATCTCAAGGGCCTCGGCCAGCACTTCAACCGGTCCGTCGCCAAATGGCTTGCCCTCTTTCGCCTCTTCCTTGTCGCTCCTTATCCTTACCAGTCTCATGATATCTCTTATCATGAGTCCCTTGTTCTGTTCGAAGTAGTCTTCAATCAGTTTCTTCATAGGAATGGATCTTCACCTCCACCTTTTCAAAGTTTCGGATACTGCGTACCCACGTCTCGCGGCTGCTTCGAAAAGAAATCCCAGTGACTCTTCTATCTTCCTTCTGGGCGCAGCTATGTTCATTCTAGTAAAACCCTTACCAGCTTCTCCATAGTTTACGCCTTTATCCAGATCGAGATACGCCTCGTTCAGCAGGAATGAGTACAGCTCCTCATCATCTAGTTTAAGCCTTCTCCAGTCTATCCAGATTACGAATGACCCCTCTACTTCGGTCATTGTTACTGCCGGTATGTTTCTGGTGAAGAAGTCCTTCATTATGGACCCTCTGACCCCCAAGGATTGGAGAGACAGACAGAGCCTTTGATAGTTTCTTCGAAGCAATCGAATTGGGTCTTGAAAGAGCAAAGCAGAGAAGCCGACTGGGAGAGCTCAGTGGGCTGCATGGAGACCCTGGCTGGGGTGAGTTGCTCGCTATTATCGATCTCACAGATGAGAAGTCTGAGGATTGACTATTGAGTGCCGGAAGCATTCTGCGGAGGTTTTTTCCTTACTAGTCACGAACGTGGGCATAGACGCTTGGTCGAACTCTAAGAAACGCAATTGGTCTTGAGAGGAGTTCGGCTAAGTATTTCCTAGATGTTTCAGTTCTCACAGATTTGTGAGGAAGGAAGAGCGTCCTTAAACAGGAACCCTGGTGAATTACATAATTCAACAGCTATTAATTCCTAATTATGAGCATTGAATAAATCAGCTATCTGGAGGTGAAAGCTTTTTCAAGAACTCAGACGCACAATCTTTGATCAAGGCTGCTCCCGTGTTGTTTTGATGAACATGATCTACCGTCAACAGAAATCCATTTTCCTGCGATAGTGCGTCCCAGCTCTTTCTCAATATGATATGTTTGAAAATCATCCTTAATGTGAATTCCCAGGAGACTCCCAGTCCTGATGAAGAACTTTTGTTATTCTTTGTCAGATAATCACGTTGACGTTCATTGAGATCTATATAGCACAAGTCCATCTGCGAAGTTATCTTCTTAATCAGTTCAGAGTATTCCACGCTTTTCTTGAAGAGGATATGTTCGGGATCTTCTGTGATCAAAGGCAGCGACATCACTCCTATATGAGCAATGGAAGCGGTCTTAAGCCTTTGCAGGATTTCACCGAGGTTTCTGGCGTAGCTCTCTATTGAAGGTCTCTCGGGTAGTCTATTCTTTCTGATATAGGCTTTCATGGTCTTCTCTGAGTAGGTCGCCCACACGTCGTTTGTTCCTACCAGGAGAATAGCAATATCTGGCTTCATGGTGGTCACTTTCTCGATTCTCTTGAGAACGTCGTAAGAAAGATTTCCGTTTATTCCACTATTGATAAACTCAAGCTTTCCCCCGAATTCGCTTTTCAGCATCTCGAAGTAACTCACACCCACGCGGCCATAGGTGATACTATCTCCAATACAGACAACAGTATTCATGTGTAGTCTCCTCATTTTCACTTCATACTATTATAGTCTTTCATAGTTTTATCTACTTCGATAATCTACCGGCTTGAAGGCCCATTTCCCCATTCATGTTGGTTTGAATGCGAGATTCTCGAGATAGGATGCAAGAAGAAATACATGTCTCACACTGTCATTAACGTGTTTGACCCACATGTGGTTAGATTCTCACAAGACGGAGAGACTGTAACCAATCACTGTTTTTGAAAGGATAACTCTCTAGAACAAACGGCGTCCATCGCGATGACAGATGCCCATTTACTGAATCTCTTGGAAGCACTCAAGAAAATATCACGCAGTCCACTCATAGATCTTTGTGGTGGTACGTCTCTATTTCTTTTCGTCTTTCGCCTTGCTTTGCTCTTCTCAGCTTCATTGCTGTCAAAGTTGAGTTAGACCATGAAAGGATCAATCGAGATCTGTGCCCTTTGACTGCCATTAAGCTGTTTATCTCTATAATGACGACCCTTGATCTTGCTTATCTGACTTGTCTCTTTTATCCAGTCGAGACGAACTTTCGGCCGATTCTTCACTTTCTTTTCTCAGCCGCTTTGCCTTCGCCTTTGCTTTCTTTGCGTTCTTTTCTTTCACTTTATCGTACATGTCTCTTATCCAGACATCGACGGGTGCCTTCCACTTCTCAGCCTTGTTGGGTATATTCTTTATCATCGTCCTTGGATTTATTCCCAGTTCCTTTGCCATGCGTATCGTTTCATCGCCGACCCTGCATTTCTTCTTGACTTCTTTCCATTCATCTTCTCTTTTCTTGTTAGCCATAATTACCTCCCGGAACTGTTATGAATTCACGAATGGGGCAAGAGCATATTTCAGTAATATAACCTTTAGTATTTGCTGCTTAATGCAACATGAATAATCTCGGCTCTTCAGGAAATCATTTCCGATTTCCGGCGTGTAAGAGAAATTCTTTGACTGACAAGCGTAGTCTAGCACATGAAGCTTTCGACAGGTAAAACCGCTCTTACAGTCACATTTCCCCACCCAATATGAATCCGGACCAACAAATACACGTGTGAAGAAGCCACAGACTCGAAGTGATCTGAAGAAACGGCTTCTAAATCTCTGAAAACAGAATTAGAAGGATCTATTCAAGATCCATTTTTCTGAGTGAACCAGTATCTTTGAAGGGTATCCTTTGCTCTTGGGGGCACGGTTTATGAAGTTGAATTTTCCTGATTCACGCTTGTTTTGATTTCCCGATATTTCGACTGTTATAGTTTCTTAGTGATTATGGTTTAGCCCAAATAGCGCTGGAATTCTCCGTTGCCACTGCACCTCCAGTTTTTGATGATATATATTGTCGGTATTTCTGCAAACAGCTCAGGGTTTCAAGTCTCTGTTAAGGTCTTCATGTAAATCAGTTTGATTTGATTTCTTATCCCAATTTTTGTAAACTAAGAATGTTTGGCAAATGAATTAGCAAAGAACTGACAGCTGGTTAGAATGTGATGGTTTTAAGGAACGATTCGTGCAGTGCAGAATTCAAATTTCCACTTATCTCAATATAGCCTATTTTAGTATTCTAAATTTCCTAAGCCTTTGTCTCACCTTCTGCAAGGCTCTTGGTATTTATTTCTTTGAACTACTGATCAATATTGATAGGCCAGGTCCTTTGGAGCTACTGAATAGGAACATGATCTGATGAAGACAACGGCGGCCATATTGTTGTCAATTAGCGTTAGCTGAAAAACTTCTGCTCGATCTGTCATACGAGTTCAGAGAGTTGTTATTCCATTTAGTAAATCTATTCACGGAGGTAACGGATGATAGAGAAACAAGAAGCTCAGCAAATTCTGGAGAAAATGCTTGGAAAAGGGGTGTCATTCAGACCAGATCAGTGGGAAGCAATCAACGCAGTTGTCAACGAGCACTGCAAGGTTCTTCTTGTTCAGAAAACAGGCTGGGGAAAGAGTATAGTATACTTCCTTTCTGCATACTTTTTGAGGAAAGAATCAAAGGCTGTAGTATTGCTTGTAAGTCCATTATTGTCATTGATGAGAAATCAGATCGACATGGCCAAGAGAATCGGAATCATCGCAGAAACTGTAAACAGTACAAATCCAGCTGAATGGGAAGAAATTCTAGAAAGAACAAGAACCAATGAAGTCGATATACTCCTTATTTCACCAGAAAGACTAGGGAACAAAGGGTTTCTTGAGAGATTCATCTCGTTCAATATAGGACTTCTTGTAGTCGATGAAGTGCACTGTATATCAGATTGGGGTCATGACTTCAGGCCAGACTATCGAAGAATTGTGCGTATAGTCTCAAATCTTCCGAAGGGCGCCCCATTGTTAGGAACAACAGCTACTGCCAACGACAGGGTAGTGAGAGACATTGAAGAGCAGTTTGGCAAAGATCTTCTAACGATTAGGGGTCCACTGAAGCGAGAAAGTTTGAAGCTTCAGGCGGTGAGACTTGCAGATCAGTCCGAAAGACTTGCCTGGCTAGCTGGAAACTTACCTAAAATCTCAGGATCTGGAATCATTTACTGTTTGACGAAGATTGATTGTGAAAGAGTCGCCAGATGGCTTAAAGATAACAATATAAATGCATCTGCATATCATGCGCAAATGAATAACGAAAGAAGAGAAGAGCTGGAAAGGCAGCTAACGAAAAACGAGATAAAGGCTCTGGTTAGTACAGTCGCTTTGGGTATGGGATATGACAAACCGGACATTGGTTTCGTGATTCATTTTCAAACTCCATCGTCGACAGTAGCCTACTATCAGCAAATCGGGAGGGCAGGAAGATCAGTAGATTCTGCAGAGGTTATTCTTCTAGGAGGTAAGGAAGACGATGATATTCACGATTACTTCTTTGAAAATGCTTTTCCTGAAAGGTCGATAATTGAAGGGATCGTAGAATTAATTGGGCAGTTTCCGAGAAGTAAAGCCGAGATAATGAGATCAATAAACGCTAAAATATCGGAAATCGAAAAGTGTCTTAAGATTCTTGAAATCGATGGTATTATTACCAGAAATGGCTCCAGATACATCAGGACCGCAAACAGGTGGAGTCCTAACAGTGAAAGGTGGAAGGAAATAATTCATCAGAGAAAACAAGATTACAAGGATGTGAAGGCATTGTTTGAACTGAAAGGATGCCTTATGAAGTACGTCGTCAGTAAGCTTGATGATAATCTCAGTGAAGATTGCGGTAGATGCTGCAACTGTGCGGGTGATTTTCGACCAAGGGGTACAAACCCTCAGCTCGTTCAGAAAGCCGCGAAGTTTCTTAAGAATAGATTCGTGAGAATTGAGCCAAGGAAAAGGTTCCCTTATCGATTTGAAGACATGATACAAATACCGGAACCCTTAAGATATGAAGCTGGTTATTCGTTGAGCATTTATGGTGATGCCGGTTGGGGTAGAATGGTTAAGGAGAATAAATACGAAAGGGGACATTTCAGAAGTGAATTGGTAGCCGCTTCTAAGGACTTGATTACCGATTACTGGTCGCCTGAACCGTTTCCAGAAATTGTTGTGTCCGTTCCGTCTCTCAGGCGTCCCTATCTGGTCTCTAGATTTGCGGAAGCTTTGGCTAAAGAGATTGGTCTGAGTTACATACCGGATTGTGTCGTGAAGAAAAAGGAAACACATGAACAGAAGGCCATGAAAAACTCATCTATGCAGTTTGAAAATGTACTCTCCGCTTTTGATGTTTCTCTTGACCTTGGGGGTAAAAGAGTCCTCCTTGTCGACGACCTTGTCGATTCGAGATGGACATTTACAGTAATAGCTTATCTGCTGAAGAAGAAAAACGCCGGTGCGGTTTATCCCTTTGCTTTATCGGCTTCGTGGGAAGGTGGTTATGATGACGACGAGTCATGATTACATATCCGACAGGCATTCGATAATGCTCCTTACAATCAGATTTGATGCAGAGCGGAACAACGATCTCAAACCTCTCAACTTGAAGAACTTTAACAACCTTGCCAGGCGCATTGCCTCTTCTCCGCTTTCGAGGCCTTCCAAGCTCCTGGAGCTTAGTGAAGCGGAAATTGGCGAGCAGCTTGAGATAGACGAAAAATCTGCGAAGCTTATAGCTGGCCTTTTGAGTAGGAAGCACTCTCTCGCGATTGAGCTTTCGAATCTCGAAGAAAAAGGCATTCGTGCGATATCGCGTGCAGAACCGGAGTACCCTAGCAAACTGCTGGATAAGCTCAAGCATCTTGCACCGCCATTGATTTTTTATGCGGGAGACCTTTCAATACTAAACAATAAGGCGGTTTCAATCGTAGGTTCCAGAAAAACCTCTCAATCTTTGCTTGATCAAGCTCATCTCTTGGGAGAAAAATGTGCCCAGTCAGGTGTAACAGTAGTTTCCGGTGCTGCAAAAGGTGTTGACATGCACGCTATGATGGGATCGCTTCAGAACGGAGGTCTTGCTGCCGGTATTGTAGCTGATTCTCTCAAGAGTTTCATAAGAAAGGATGAGATCTCCAGATTTGTTAGGGATGGTCGTCTCGTATTGCTGTCGGCCTTTCCTCCCTGGGAAAGATTCACGGTCTGGAAGGCCATGGACAGAAACAAATATATCTATTCGCTTTCCGACTATGGCGTAGTTGTGCGAAGTGATCTGGAAAAGGGTGGGACTTGGTCAGGGGCTACAGAATGCATTGAAAAGAATTACTGCGCACTGTTTGTGCTTGACCTCGGTAAGGAAGAAAGAGGAAACGCAAAACTAATAGATATGAGCGGGATACCGCTTGACATTGATATGATCTCCCGGGAGCCCGACATATACCAACTGTTATCCGGCATGATCGAAAGAGACAGTGAAGAGGAGCCGTTCAATGGTCAAAATGTGAAACAACTTCCGCTTTGGTTCTGAGAGCTTCCTTTTCTTGGTCTGATCATTAATGAAACTCCTTCCTGTGACCTCAGCTTCATACTTTGGACTCTTGAAGCAGACTATTTCCAAGGGCTCGTCATTACATTGATTAGCAAAACGCATGAGTTCATCTCCCAGAAAGGGTTATGGGGCTTGTGAAGATTGTGAGCGTGTTACTAGCTGTTAAGCCAGGTTTCGAAGTAGGTTGGACACGCTTTTACTTCAAGCTTGGAAAGGATTTCACGCTGTTTGCCTGTCAGTTTTTAGACTTCAGCGAATGAAAAGAAAGAGCGATGGAACTGGTATGAAATAAATGGTTGAGATCTAAGTGAGATTTTTTTGGGGGCAAGGATGGGAGCATCATCCTATCTGCTGATATAGCATAGTAAGCAGTGAATCATATTGATAATGCCCTAGGGCAAAGAGATTGATAACATCCTTTCCTTCTGCCGGTGAAGAATACGTCTGTGAGGTTGCAGAAAAGATTATTGTGGTGGAACGTCTCTTTTTCTTTCAATTATCTAGCTAGTTTGGCTATCTTCAGATTCCTTGCTGTCAAAGTTGAGTTAATATAACGCCAGTATCATGTCGGTCGAAGGAGGAGTAGAATACAGCAGTGAAAGAGAGGTAACTGCAAAGCGCAGAGAAGAACACTCCAAACTGGAGGCGAAAAAAATGAATAATCTCAGAATGTACGGTGATCCTCCATTCAAAGTTATAGTTGCCCACGGAGGGCCGGGAGCGGCCGGAGGAGTCGCGCCTCTTGCTAGAGAGCTTGGAAAGAAGCGGGGAGTTCTAGAGCCTTATCAGACAAAGAAGACAGTATCAGGACAAATAGAGGAATTGAGGGAGACTATAGAGAAGTATTGCCGTCCTCCGGTTATTCTTTTGGGGCATTCTTGGGGAGCGTGGCTCGTCTTCTTGTTTGCGGCAAAGTATAGCGATCTTGTGGATAGGATAATACTCATAAGCAGCGGTCCTTTCGAACAGCACTACGCTTCCGGTATTATGAATACTCGCTTGAACCGTCTTGACGCAAAAGAAAAGGCTAGAGTGGAAGAGCTCATTCGCCTCTTGAGCAATGCAGAACTCAAAGATAGAGAAGCACTATCTGAATTCAGAAAACTCCTGGCAAAGACAGACCACTTTTATCTTCTAGAAGATGCAGAAAGAGTAGAAGTCAATATCAATGCAGAGATATACAAGAGCGTTTGGACTGAGGCCTCAGAGATGAGAAGCAGCGGAGAGCTTCTCGAGAGTGGCAAGAAAATTCGCTGTCCCGTCCTTGCAGTCCATGGCGATTTCGACCCCCATCCTGCAGAGGGTGTTGAGATCCCGCTTTCAAGGATAATCAAAGTTTTCAAGTTCAGGCTTCTGGAAAGATGCGGCCACATGCCCTGGATGGAAATACATGCCAGAGAAGAGTTCTACAGGATTGTAGAAGCCGAGCTTGAAGAAGGATAGTCTCTCACGAAGACTCTTCTAATTGATCTAAGTCTCGCTGAGAAAATGGCAGTGATAATAACTACAGACATTGGATTCAGAGAATGGAACAATATTTCGATCGCGTCCAAAAGAATGCATTCACCAGAAATGACCTCTCGGTCTTCGATGATTAAATATTGCAGCAACTATTCGCAGGAGTAACCGGCAAAGGTAAATACATTTGCCGGTGTTTTTGAATGTCTTGCTCTGATAGTCGGTTCAGTTTGCGCAGTATCTTAACGTTTCCATTATTCTTTCCAGTACAGGCTCGTACTGACTCCAGAACCCTGCCTTCGCAGCAAAACCGACTGAAAGGCAGTATCCATCATCTCCCGGTTCGTAGACGTGAGAGTAGATAGATCTCTCAACATTCCATTGCGGAGCTGTAAGCTCTATCCATATTCCCGGCTTCCCGGCGATGAGTCTTTCGAATTCTTCAACAACTTCCATGTTGAGTCTTGTTTCCTCTTCTTCCTTCTCAAGGAACTCCGGTTTCACTCTAGCGATGACGAAGAAGATGTTCTCTGAGCCGGGTTCAGCATCAAACCATCTGCTTACCGGCTTCGAATTCTCATCGCCCTCCAATTGAAGTCTGTACCCCTCTGTATCATCGAACCAGGCTGAAGGTACTTCGTAGCACAGCTCGTCAGAAGAGACTTCTATCCATTCCGCAAGAACGGTCTCTTGACCTACCTCTTGAGCATTCTCAGAGGGTACTTCCTTATCTTTTGGAGATATTAGTTCAATTTCATCTGGGCTCGAATATTCACTTGCTTCTTCAAATATTGTTCTGGAAATCCTGAATCCAAGCTCTTTGGATGATGTATTAACGTAGTAATAGAACCGAGATTCATTTCGTAGATAGTTCTCGCTGTCAGAAAAGCCTCCACCTCTTACAACGCGAGAAAAGCTTGCTTCATTGTCATAAGGATTTTCTTTTGGGCTCCTGCTGTAATAGTCATCATGATACCAATCAGAACACCACTCCCAAACATTTCCTGACATGTCGTAGAGGCCCAAGTCGTTAGGATCTTTCCTGCCAACTTCATGAGTCATTCCGAATGAATTCGAGTAATACCAAGCAACTTCATTTATGTCATCACTTCCAGAATATTTGTACACATTTTCAGAATGTCCACCTTTAGCCGCAAATTCCCATTCTGCTTCAGTGGGGAGTCTATATCCGACCACCTTCAATGGGTCCGTTGTTATCCTTCCGTCTTTGTCCAAGAGATTCCCGTTACTATCATACGCTTTGGGAAGCTTTTCCTTCTCGCTAAGCCAGTTGCAGTAAGCTATCGCATCGTTCCAACTTACGTTTACTACTGGCCTGCTTCCTCTTCCCCAACCTTCATCGCCCGGACCTTTTCTACTAGTTGCGCTGCAAAAAGCGTCATATTCTTCGAAAGTGATTTCGTATTTGCCAATACAGAAGTCATAATTGAGGATAATAGTATGAAGTGGTTTCTCACGATCAAAACCCGTTGCAGAATAGTCTCCCATTTCGAAAGAACCCCTCTCCACACGCTCGGTCTTCGGAACATTGTTTGAAGATTCATAGTCCTTTAGAGAGCAAATGCTAAAACTTCTGGATTCACTTCTTACTGATCCGCCTTGGCCATCCAATGCCTCTAATCTCCAGAAGTAGGTCCTTCCCCACTCCAAAGACTCAGGAATCCATTGTTCTGTCGTAACAGTCGCGACTAATGGTGGATCTGATGTTTCTCCAAAATAGACTTTGTAGGTTAGACTATCATCATCTTCGTCCTTGGAAATCCATTTCAGCACAATACCTGCTTTTGATGAAGCAATGCTATTGTTTTCGGGAAACAACTGTTCGATTTCAGGGTTTTCGTTAGGTTTTGTGACAAAAGAATATTGATCGCTTTCTGCCTTCTTCCCCCATTCGTTTATTGCAATAACTTTCCAGAAATATGATTTACCTCGTGCGGGAGCTGAGACGCTGAGAAAGTTGTCTTTCGTTGGACCATAGCGCTGTTCATCAAACTCAACAAAATAGGAAGCACTTTCTTCAGAAGCTTCCCATCTAAGTAGCAAAGTGCCAGACTTGATGTCCTCCGAATTTGGTAAAGGATATATGGCTTTTGGTTCTTGAGGAAAAGGCAATGTAGTCTTAAAGCTCCAAACTGGTCCAGGAGATAGCGCTCCCGAAGAATCAATTGCAATAACGCGCCAGAAATATTTCTTGTCATATTCAAGATTTCCAATCTTGGATTTGCTTTCTTTGAGGTCTACTTTCATCAAGGTCTGTGGTACTGGTTCAGTGTCTAGATACAGCTTATACTTGAGCATACGGTCGTCTTCGTTGTCAGAGCAGTTCCATGAAAGCTCCACATCAGTCGAAATATCTTGGCTTCCATCATGTGGGAATGGCTTGCTGGGAATATCGGGAGGCGTGTTTGGAGTTGTGTCAATTTCAGTAACTGTTTTTGCAACTCTAAAGCCCAAATAGATGCTCTTGTATAGAGATCCTATACCCTCTCTATATGTAGACATGATCTCAAGTTCAGAACTGTCCCAACTTCCTCCTCTGTATACTTTGCCATTTGTCCTGTCAGAAGAATATGGGTTTGTCTGTTGCTCGGAAGAATAGCTAGCGTACCAATCTGTACACCACTCCCAAACGTTTCCAGACATATCGTGTATTCCCAGCTCATTCGGGAATTTAGAACCAACTGGATTCGTCTTGAATGTGGAGTTTAGTTCATACCATGCTACAAGATTAGCATTGTTACCGCCTGAATAAAGGTACTCCTGAGAGTTATTACCACCAGTTGCAGCATACTCCCATTCTGCTTCGGTTGGCAGTCTGTAACCAGCGACTTTGGATAAGTCTCCAGTCACATTCCCTTCTTTGTCAATAAGACTCCCACTCTCATCATAAGCTCTCGGCAGATGTTCTGTGTCACTTAGCCAATTGCAATAAGCAACTGCATCCCACCAACTAACGTTTATTATTGGTTTATCGCCCATTCCAAAATTCGAATCATCGGGTAACTTGCTGCCCGTGGCACTACAGTATTTCTCGTACTGACCGAAAGTAACCTCATACTTGCCGATGAAAAAATCATAGAGGATGCGTACTTCATGAACAGGTTTTTCCTGGAGATTTGAGTTATCGGAGTTGTTTCCCATTGTGAAGCTTCCTCTTTTTACAACGATTAAGTCTGGTACAAGTACAGATGGGGAGTAATTTCTTTGAGTCTCGAACGTCCATATAGGACTAGATTTGTATGGAATTCCATCTTCTATCGCTTCGACTCTCCAGAAGTATTTTGTGCCCATACAAAGGATCGGAGAAAATTCTGTTTCCGGAATCCTACTGATCAGAAGTGGAGGATCATTTTGAGTTCCGAGAAACAAGTTGTATAGAGATTCTACGGAACCATTCGGGTTTTTCCAACGAAGCAAGGTGTTCGGGTTCTGATTAGTCGATCCGTTGGCAGGTGAAAGAAGTGATAGTATTCTTGATTTGCCGACAAGCATCGAAAATACTGAAATTGCCATTAACAGAATTATCGCTGCAACTAAAGAAAGAAGCATGAAAAGAAAAAGTCTGCTGCGCTTCTTTTTGGGCAATGTAGTTGAGTTATCTGCCTCCTTTGAAAGTCCCTTATTTGAATGAGTCGATGAAGTTCCTTCTCTACTGGAGAGTTCTTCCGATTTTAAGGGGGAAGGGAGCATTACCGCATTCTTATCATTTTCAACGAAGAATTCGTGCGTCTCTGCTTTCATAACTTTAGAAGAGTAAGGCTCTTTGTCAGAGGAATTTGTAATGTGTTCGTTTGATCTAATTTGGTATCCGTCTGATTCAGGGGGTCTTGATCCAATTCCTTTCTCGTCTGATTTTGATCCTTTTGTTTCTACGCCGCTTTCCGTATTTTTTGCTCTCAGTTCATTTTCTTGTATTGTACTCAAACTATCCGAATCGACAATAGACGATTCTTTGTTATATTGAAGGATATCTGCATTCTCAATACTATACTTTTTCTCTTGCTCGACCAGTGGATTGTCTTCAGAACTTCCACTCTCCATCTCTTTTTGTTCTTCAGTTAGGCTCTTCGTATCCCAAGGGATTCTTTCATTCTCCCTATTCTCTCCCTTGTTGAGGAAAATAGGTTCTCCACATCTTATTGTGGGAAGCGATGAGCTGTTCTTCAACTTCTTGAATTGTATCTTCTTTTTGGACTGCAATTTGCGTTTCTTATCAATGTCCGAAGCATTCCTATTTTCATCTTCAATGGATTCTCCGACAATCGCGTTACGAACAGAGTGGACCCCCAACTCCTTATCAATCTGCTCAGTTATATTGGATTTATTCTTTTCATCTGAGTCGTCATCTTTTGGCCCGGAAAGCGCTTCATTCTTTTGCCTTCCTTCCTTCTTATCAGTTTCTTCTTCGGATTTGCTTTCTAGCGAATTTGAGTCATCAGTGAGTCTTGAAACTTCTTGGGAGGGGGAGCCCGAATCAGTATCTTCAGGTATATTAATGTTTGAATCATTCTCAATACTCTCGCTGATCTCAGATTTTGGCAACAACCTTTCAAGTCTTTTCATACCGCTCTCATAAATCGAGAAAGTTATGCAATTCTTGATCATGAACATTGGGGGAATTTTCGAATCGTCCAAACGAATTGGGATTACTCTAGGTCTTCCGTATTCAATTTCCAGTTGACATGCCAAAGGAGCCTCATGCTTCATTACGTATGCGGAGTTCAGAGAGTATTTGCTCAAAGCAACGATCACGTAGTCGGCGGCAGAAATCGCCTCGTCAATGTGTGACAAAATCGAAAACTCGCCAATATCATCAATATAGTTCCATACATCAAAACCAAGATTCAGCAGGTCATTTTTCAATCTGCTGACAATCTCCCAGTCTTCTTCTGCGAAGGAGATCATGACTTTATACTTTATTTTGAACCACCTCTTGATCTCAAACCGCGGACAACACTTGTGAAGGATGAAAGAATGACTTTTTTATCGAACTAATGTTTCAGAGTATTGACTAATGTTACTTTTGGGCTCCCATATGATGATATTATACAGTTCTATTGAAGAATTCAGAACGCAATAACACAAACTGAATTTGAGTAATCTTTTTTCGAGCCGCGTCTTTCGTTCTTCAATCTGGTGGTTGATTGAGAATAGGCTGAAAGTACTTAACAGCAGTACTAGAACAGTAACATCTTCTGCTAAAGGGCTTTTTCTGAAGATTGACTGATCTGTGAAATCGAGTAGATTCCTTCAGATTCTGCTACGTTATCCTTTGATAGCAGCAAATCCAGAGCAAAAAATTCCTACGAGTTTTGTATGATCATCATCACTTGAGAGTCTCCTCAATCGTTTTCATAATCTTTGCGATCATAAACAACTTTCTTTCCCAATGCTTCAGCGATGTTTTTTGCAAGAGTGAATTCCC
>NZ_DIXC01000080.1 GCF_002435945.1 Mesotoga sp. UBA6090 | reverse complement strand
CCATCCGAGAAGGGCTAGATAGTTCATCAATCCAACACTAAGATAACCTTCCCTTCTGAAATGGTCTACACTCGTGTGACCATGCCTCTTTGAAAGAGGAGCTCTGTCACTTCCAAGAATCAGAGGTATATGCATAAAAGTTGGTGGTTCCCAGTTGAGGGCCCTGTATATCATTATCTGTCTGGGAGTGTTTGTAAGATGATCTTCCCCTCTGAAAACGTGTGTGATGTCCATCATGTGATCATCGACGACCACTGCAAAATTGTAGGTAGGAAATCCATTGGACTTAATTATTATGAAGTCAGAGAAGTTCTCATTCTCAAAGGTCATCTCCCCCTTTGAAAGATCGGAAAAATGCGTCTTGCCTACCGGAATCTTGAACTTGACGGTATAGACCTCATCGTCTGCCAATTTGGGGAGCTCAGCCGAGGTCCGCAGAATATTTTCCTGATCGGATTTCGAATAGACAGCACAATACGCTAGACCCCTTTCAATAAGCTCTTGAGCATATCTATCGTAGAAGCCAAGCTCTACTCGCTCACTCTGCCTATAGGGCCCGAAGTCTCCACCAATATCCGGCCCCTCCGACCAGTCAAGACCGCACCATTTCAGTGAGGAGAGAATCTGATCTTCAAATATCTTCTCAGAACGCTCAGTATCGGTATCTTCTATTCTCAGCACAAAACTTCCATTTTGATTTTTCGCGAACAACCAGTTAAATAGCGCTGTCCTTACACCGCCAACGTGAAGATTGCCGGTAGGACTTGGCGCAAATCTACACCTTACCATTGTCTGCCTCCTTAAGGAACCTCTCAAGATCTTCAATACTATCTGCCACCTTTATTTCGACTGTTTTTCTCACGTCCAAATACTTGTCATCTATAAGTACCGATCTGATCCTGTCGGTCCAACCGCCTGTATTCTTCAGAAGAATTACTGGGCGTCCGTATGAATACGAGGAGACAATCTCAAGTAATGTCCCGGCCTGACCCCCCATAGATATTACTACATCGGCAGACTTGGTGAGTATCAATGATCTCAAAGCAAAATCCATTCCGGTTCGAATTCTAACCTCATTGTGATTGTTTCCTTCATCGCCGGTAGGGAGAACTCCAACTACCCGGCCTCCTTCTATAGAGACGGCTCTCGAAACAAGTTCCATCACTCCATCTCTTCCACCGGTCATGACAACATGCCCATGTCTGGCAAGCAACTTTCCGACTTCTTCGCAAATACTTCGAAGCTCCTTTACAGGGCTGTTGTTGACAGAACCCGAATATCCAATAACTGCTACGTGAAGCATCATTCGTCACTTCCCAGATATTTCTCAACAACCTGACTATCTGAGAGCACGGACTCCGGGTCACCTGAGGAGATCACTTCTCCCTTGTACAGAACGTAAAGCCTGTCGACAACCTTAGCTATTGAAGAGACATCGTGATCTGTTACAATAACTCCAATCCCCCTTTTCTTCAACTTCCTAATCATCTTTTGTATATCCTTTACAGTCATCGGATCAATTCCAACGAAAGGTTCGTCCAATAGTATAAATGACGGGGAAAGAGTCATTGTTCTTGCAAATTCCAGTCTTCTCTTTTCTCCTCCTGATATAAGAGAAGCGACTTGATCTTTCAGCGAAAGAATTCCAAACTCGTCAAGAATCTCGCTTGCCCTTTCATAGCAATTGTCTTCCTGACCCGTGAGCCTCATAACCATTGTCAGATTCTCAACTACGGTAAGGCCTCTGAAAATCGACGTTTCTTGCGGGAGGTAAGCGATTCCTCTCCTTGACCTTTCATGAATTGGGAGATGCGTTATGTTTTCATCATCAAGAAAGATACTACCTGAGTTAGGAATAACGATTCCAAGAATTGACTTGAAGGCGGTTGTTTTCCCGGCCCCATTTGGCCCCAGAAGACCAACCACCTCAAGAGAAGATGCCTCCAATGAGACATCTTTCAATACTCTTCTTCTTCCATAGCGCTTGTCAAGATGCTCGCACCTCAGATAAGAAGGATCACTCAATTCTGAAAACCTTTCATGTACTCAATTATTGCGTCGGTAATATCATATGCAGTAGAACCATAAACGACTATCTCACTAGAGATAACCATGTCGATCCCGATGAATGTTGCGTAATCCTTAATTCGCTTGTTAACCTGTTCCAATATGACCTGCAGTTTTGCATTGTAAGTAGTTTCCAGTGTCTGTTCGTACTGACTTTTCTTGGCGAGAATCTCCTGCTGTTTCCGCAGAAGCGCATCCTGTCCTGCGCCAGAATTTGCCAGATCTTGATACTCCTTGCTCAGACTGTCAAGCTGACCCTGATAGAACTCTGTGTCTTTCTGATAATCGGTGTTCAAAGTTACCCAATCTTTTGTAGCTTCAAGAACTTTCTGCATATCGGCAAATGCGATTTTTGCAGGCTCAGATGGTCCTGCACCGCTTTCAGAGACTACAATTGCCCCGACCGCTGATACCATTATCACGACAAGAAGAAATTTCAAGGATCTTTTCACAAAAACACCTCCTAAAATACTCTCTTTGAATCCAGTAAGATCGTCACGGGGCCACTATTCACAAGTTCCACATTCATGTGTGCCTGGAAGACCCCTGTCTCAACTTTCACAGTCTTAGACGCTGTCTGGAGAAAATAGTTGAAGAGATCCATGGCTACCTCTGGCTCAGCGGCATCAGTAAAAGAGGGTCGTCGACCCTTCCTAGCATCTCCCATAATTGTGAACTGCGAAATCGCAAGAAGTGCCCCAGAGACATCTATTAGTGAAAGATTCATTTTCCCGTTTTCGTCTTCGAAGATACGCAGGTTCAGAGTCTTGTCTACCAACCATTCCGCGTCTTTCCTGCTATCCTCCCGGCCAACACCGACCAACACCAGAAGCCCCTTATCTATCTTTCCTGTTACTTTACCATCTACTAACACACTTGCTCTATTAACTCTTTGAACTACAGCCCTCACGCTACTCCTCCGAATCTCTTGACGTTCTGAACACCCTTCATGCCCCTGAGACTCTCCATCACTGAAGTAAGGTGGGCAACGTCTTTCACAAGGATATTCGCAATCAGTGTATCATATCCCCATCTTCCTGCTTCAACGGAGTACTTCATTACTTTTGCATTCTTGTTTTCAAGTCTTTCAAGGAATTTGTGAATCAGGGTTTTGTCCGTGCCATCAAATTCTACTACTATCCAGGCGTTGAATTTCCCTCCAGTAACGATATTCCAATGAGACTCCACCAGTTTATCCTCGCTAATGTCTTTCAAATTGCGGCAGTTGCGGTTGTGAATCGAAATTCCCCTACTACTCATCACAGCAATTATGTCGTCTCCCGGGAGCGGCGTACAGCACTTTGCAAAATAGACGGCAATACCCGTCTCGCCTCCAACTGTCACTTCATTTCCCTTTGCCTGTTTCTGCTTGACCAATTCGGTCTCTTCGGGAAGAGTCTCGACCTCTTCCTCTTTGGGCGCAAGAATGCTAAGAACCTCTCCCATTGTTATCGATCCATCTCCGAGCTTACTGAAAAGATCGTTCTCGTTGTGTGCGCCGAGCCTGTTCATAAGGGACTTTATCTGTTCTCCCTGGATCAAATCGTCCATTGAGACAGCAAGCCGCTTACTTATCTTTCTGAATATCTCCTTGCCTCGTTCCACTAGTTTCGCGGAGTACTCATTCTTGAAGAATCTCTTTATCTTAGCCTTTGTCGAATTTGCCCGAACGTACTTCAACCAATCAAGGCTTGGACCTTCGCTCGATTTATTCACTATTACCTCTACTCTGTCTCCAAGCTGCAACTCATAGTTGACGGGAACGAGTCGATCATTTACCTTCGCACCGGCGTAATGATGGCCAACTTCAGTATGAATAGCGTAAGCGAAATCTATTGGTGTCGCTCCTTTTGGAAGATGAACAACCTCACCCTTTGGTGTGAAGACGAACACCTCCTCGACTTCTAGTTCTCGAGAAATCGATTCCATGTCCTTGAAGCTTTCGATGAAATCCTTCTGCCAATCAACAAGCTGCGTAAACCA
>NZ_DIXC01000079.1:16568-38001 GCF_002435945.1 Mesotoga sp. UBA6090 | reverse complement strand
ATTTCATGCTGTCAAAGTTGAGTCTAAGGAGCAAGCGAATGTTCACGACTAGGGAAAAGTCGGCTGCAACTTTTATCCGAACGCGGCCTTATGGTCTCGTTGGTGGAACAAGAGTTGATCCGTACTTCAACGACCTGCACTGGCAGAGAACGCAAGAGATGATCGTCAATCCACTATTTGTTGACAATTTCGTTGACGGTTCGGGAAGGTTGCTTTGATTCCGATGGATGTGGCCCCCACAGTCGACGAAGTAAAATCATGAAGATTTCAACTTCAGTCTTTCAAACTGGCGGTGATTCCTGTAGTTCCGCCGCAATATCGGTTCTGTTGAATTCAGCAAACAAGGGGTTCCTGGTATAAGACTTGAAATAGCAACAGCTATTGTATATGGCATCTCTCTCGCTTTGAAAGTCGATTAGTCCGTTCATCTGCTAACTAAGGCATTAGGAAAGAAGGAAATCTCCCGTCACTGCAAGAGGTTAATCCCGCGACACCCTCAAACTAACCGACCTTGTCGAGGGATATCGCTCTCTTGTCTTTGCCCCACTGAGGCTTTTCTCCGGGCTAGGTCTCTTATCACTCGAAATCCTTTCATGAGCTTTGCCAATGGTGACCAAAACACTTCTGATGCCCAAAAACAAGAAGTCTATCTGAGTATTTCAGCAGTACCCTCAAAGACTGCCACATCCTCTCTTTGAAGAAGAGCAGAGTAGAATTCAGTCCTGCTCTGGTTTCCAAAGACGTATTCCAGAAAACTGTAAATCACTCTGTAAAGATAGCTCTCACCGCCATCTTTCATAAAGAGACCTGTAAACCCCAAATAATGGGCTAACGGCGAAAGATGATCCAGCATAGCAAAATCGGGATGCTTGGCCTCAGGTATCCTTATATGAAAGGGCGGAACGGGGCTGGCCTCTATCATGTCAGAGATTCTTCCCGATTCCTCGCGATACTTCCATTCGTCGGTTTCCATAATCAGCGAAGGTATCTTGATCCCTCTATCTATCTCCTCATTACTCATTACAAACAGAGCCGGATCAAACGAAAGCAATGCCATAATCCTTGGATCATTGATTGAAGCAAAGTGGACCGCTCCTCCTCCGCCCGAATGGCCGAATGTTACCAATCTGCTTGTATCGAAGATTCCTGCCAGTTCGTGGTCGCTTTGATTTAGCCGTGCTAGCCAATCTATCACAAAGGAGAGATCTTCTGCCATCAGTTGCATCGAAAGCCTAACCCCTTCTTCGAATGTCTCGACACCGGGAAGGTCCATCACCCTTTCCCTGTCAAAATGAAATTGCGAGCCGTCTGAGAACTCAA
Source organism: Mesotoga sp. UBA6090 (assembly GCF_002435945.1). NCBI lineage: Bacteria > Thermotogati > Thermotogota > Thermotogae > Kosmotogales > Kosmotogaceae > Mesotoga > Mesotoga sp. UBA6090. The sequence continues at coordinate 36,681 of NZ_DIXC01000079.1, read as the reverse complement.
CCACCGCCGCTCCATAGGGGTGTTCTACTCCAATCACAACGAAGCCTCTGCTGGCCATGTGCTCTGCAAAAGAAAAATACAGTGGAACTATGGCCGGAGTTCCCGGGGAAAGAATGACTACGGGCAGGTTTTTCGCATTTTCCGAAGGCACGGCATTTATGAATGAGTTCGTCTTGACGGCTCTCAGGAACTGGAATAATATGGGAGGAAGATCGTAATTGTCAGCCAGGCTGTTTACGAAGAGCCTGTGACTCCTGAACCACGGACTTCTTCTTTTTCCAGCAGTCTCATCTGCCGGATACCAAATGTCTATCACCAGCCGTCTGGTCATCTCGGCATCGGAAAAGGGGTCAAACCTCGTCTCATCATTTAGTTCGATGACCTGGAGTCCCACTTCGTACTCTCCACCAGGGTCGGGAATTTTCGTCGTAGGAAAGAGGTAGGCAAGAATTCCCAGTGCCGCTATCGCAAGTACTCCTGTGATTAAACCAATATCGACGGTTCCACGAGTTCTACTCAAAACAATCACCTCTCTCCATTATTACACAGAATACTTGAGTAATAAAAGGTGGGCACCGATCGACTGTTTGCCGAAACCTCTCCCGAAGATATTCAATTATTCTTTCATATAATGTTATAGTTGGTTCTGAGGAAGACTATCTTCTTCTGGGAGAGTGTTATGAGAAAAGCATTATCAGCTGCTTTCTTCATCTCAGTTTTTCTGGTCGTTTTTGCTGAAGCAGAGTACAGATTAGGCGGTGACATTGACTATCCGCCGTTTGAATATGAGAATGAACGAGGAATTCCAGTAGGATTCAATGTTGATATCCTCAGGGCGATTTCCAAAGCTCTCGATTTCGAAATAGAGATAGAACTGCGTACCTGGACGAACGCGCGGTCCGCACTTGAGAGCGGTCAAATTGACGGTTTGCTCGCTATGTACTACTCAGAAGGAAGAGATTCGCTCGTGGACTTTTCCAATCCACATATAGTCCTTCATGGTTCCATCTTCTCCAACAAACTTGCCGGCAAGTTTTCCTCGTTGAATGATTTGAGAGAGTCGAGAATAGCCGTACAGAAAGGCGATCTTACGGACGAGATTGTCACCAACGAGCTCGTCGGGAGTGAAATCATGAGAGTTGAGTATCCGGAGATCGCTCTCAGGATGCTTAATGAAGAGCAGGTTGATGCCATATTGCTCGGTACCTTACAGGGACTCGTTCTGCTTGAAGAACTCTCTTTTGAGGATGTTGTGATGTCCAACAATCCCTTTATTCGGCTTGAATACTTTTTCACTGTGAGTGAGGGAGATCGAGAGTTGCTCTCTTTACTGAATGAGGGACTCTCAACAATCTCTTCTAATGGGGAATACAGACGAATCTACAACAAGTGGGTTGGAGGTATTGACGGTACTGACACAAGCGGTTTCTGGTCGAGTTTTTTGCTCTTTTTTCTTCCGGTGGGAATAATTGTTCTTCTGGTGCTTGGCGGTGTGTATTTATGGAACAGAGCTTTGAAAAGACAGGTCAGGGAGAAAACTGCTTCATTGAGTGAAAGGCTTGAGGAAGAGAAATTGGTTGAAGCTCAGCTTTTGCTTTCCATAAAGAGGTATAAATCGATGTCCAAAACAATATCCGATTACTACTATGAGGTTGAATACTCAGACAATGGGGGCGATCCAGAAGTCTGGAGAAGCGACTCCTACGAAAGGATCAGCGGATACAGTATCGATGAACCGAAACTTCAGAAGTTTGACTGGGAGTCGATAGTCCATCCCGAGGATCTCGATTCCTACAGGAGACATCTGGAAAGCGTGAGGTCCGGCAATCAGCAGCAACTGGAATACCGAATCATCCGGAAAGACGGCGCCTTGAGATGGGTAAGCGAGTTTTCGAGACCAAGTTACTCAGACGGAGCTTCCGGCATCAGGAGCATTTGCGGAGCGATCAGAGACATAACCGATGAAAAACTCGCGAAAGAGGAACTGGAAAAGACAAAAGAAAGAGTATCCAAACTCCACTATATTGCCCTGAAGATGGAGAAATCAAATGAGGAAGACACAATATATCACTCGATAATTGACGCTTCAGTCGACATATGCGGCATGGATAAGTTTGGCCTGTATCTGTTTTACAATCAGGAACTGGTTACTCTCGAAACCAAAGGAGAGATTTCAACCCTCCAGGGCTACCTTTTCAGGAGCGGAGTTTTGAGAGACTCGATAGAGAGCGGGAGTTCAACGTTCATAGATGCCGCGTCACTTCGCGAAGTAGTCCCCGATTGCAGCGAATCGATTTCCATAGTTCCAATGAAGAGCATAGGCGCCTTCGTGTCGTATCATGAGTCGCCGATGAAACAGGAAGAAGTGAAACTTGTCGAAACGCTAATGGCTCATGCAGTCGAAGCGATTATCAGAATAAGGTCAGACAGAGAGATTCACTATGTAACTTTCCATGACCCCCTCACTTCTCTCTACAACAGATCTTTCTTCGAAGAAGAAGTGGAGAGACTGAACGTGAGGCGCCAAATGCCAATGAGCATAGTTATGGGAGACGTCAACGGACTAAAGATTGTTAATGACGCTTTCGGCCATCTGGAAGGTGACAGGCTGCTGAAAGCCGTTGCCGAATGCTTGAAGTCCTCTCTGAGATCTGACGATATAATCGCCAGATGGGGAGGTGACGAGTTCATAATGCTTCTTCCCCAAACCAACACACAGTCGGCAGAGTCCCTTGTAAGCAGAATCAAGAAGGCCCTTACTCAAATAACGGGATTCGATCTGCCGATAAGCGTTTCATTCGGGATTGGAACAAAATCCGACGTCGATCAGGATTTTCGCGAGACGCTTGTTTCTGCCGAAGAGAAAATGTACAGAGACAAGCTTCTTAACAACATATCCATGAGAAGCAGAACGGTCGAGGTGCTTGAGAAGAGCCTGCTTAACAAGAGTTATGAGACCGAAGAACACACGGAAAAGATCAAGTCTCTCAGCAGGGATTTCGGGAAGTTCATCGGATTATCTGAAGCCAAACTTGATAATCTTTTGCTCCTTGGCGCTCTGCACGATATTGGAAAGATAGCAGTCCCAGAGGAGATACTCACAAAAGCCGGCAGTCTGACCTCTGAAGAATGGAAGAAAATCAAGTCCCATCCCGAAGCCGGATTTAGAATCGCCCTCTCTTCGCCCGAACTGGTGGGAATCGCGGATGAGATCTTAAGTCATCATGAATGGTGGGACGGCTCAGGGTATCCCAGAGGACTGGTTGGCGAATCAATTCCGCTCCTGGCAAGAATCATGTCAATAATAGACGCTTACGACGTTATGACAAGCGGAAGGCCGTACAAACACCCGGTATCCTGCGAAGAGGCAATAGAAGAGCTGCGCAGATGTTCTGGGAAGCAGTTCGATCCCGAGCTGGTTGATTCCTTTGTCAGTTTCTTGAGCGTATAACATTTTTCATTTATGCGTACTCTTTTCTTTGACAAGTACACGTAGGCTCGAGGTTGCAGTGTAGGAAAAGAAGTTCTTCGTTCTTGGCCAGGGTGACAGACCTTTCAGTCCTCAAAACTATCAAACGCTGTCATCTGAAGCGGATCATGATTCAGCAGCTCTTCCTGACTCGAAAGGCCTAATCACTACTTCGGCTATCCACTGTGTATAGTGATCGGCCAGAAAGCAGTTGAAAGCTCTTTCTGAGGCTCGCAATCATTCATTAGGTTTAGTGCTCTCCAGAAGGCGCAGCTTTCTTCTTGCCTCTTTGATCCCCAGTTTCTTCAGAATGTACTTGCCAATAGCATATTCAAAGGGAAACCACGAAACATGGCCGATCGGCACTATGTATCTTCTCGGTCGGCCGAAAGCCTCCCACAACTGTTTTCTCGACTGTACTGGAAGGGTCTTGTCAAAAAGCGCCTCGATCATGGTCACCTTTTTGCTGTCGTTGAACCGAGCATAAGCAAGAGGATCGATTTTGAACAGGGGATGAAGATCGGATTCTAGTAGCTCGGAAGCACTCTTCATTTTCTTAACTGCCAGAGAGTCTTCTTTGAACCTCGCGTTCAGCCTCTTTTCATCATTTATATACCCTTCTTCACCGGAACCGTTTCGAAGTGAAAGGCGAATAGATTTCAGCACCGGGGACCGCCAAATTATCTTGGCGATGTTGCCACCAACGGTCATCAGAATCAAGTCGTTTATTCTTTTGTCGATTGCGTTGACTATTGTGGAGACCATACCTCCGAGGCAATAGCCGAAAAGGCAGTTGTTGTCCCACCAGATGTTTTCTTGCTGGAGCAAATCTATGGTCGTCATGGTATCTACGACGGCCTGTTCCCAGAATACGGTAAGCCTTCTTAAATCCGGCGAGAAAAAGTCCTTTCCGCTAGTGGAACCACTTGCCGTTCTCGTATAGTTTCCCGGAAGAATCATCACAGAAGCTTGAAGACCGGCACTTGCCAAATGGCTTCCCATCCAGAAGAGGAAGGGAATATTGACAGTACCCAAACCGTGAAGTATTAATATCGAGCCGACAGCGCGTTCTCTTGGAGAGAAATGATAGACCTCGACATTTTCGGTTCCCTTCATACAATTCTTGTACAGAGAAGCATACTTTATGATAGAACAACGATAGTGTTTCCCTTTAAATATATAGCCACTGGAAAACTCTATCTTCTTCTTTTCGTAAGAGAAATCGGGATTCATCCGGCGCTCCTCATTTTCCTCGTGCTCAAAGTACTGCTCCCAGCCTCGTCTGATATAATTACTGCGGCCTTAGATCTGTTTACGATATCCTGAAGAACAGTTGAAAGAGCGTTCATTGAAACCGCATCCAGCCCTAGCAGGGGTCTTACGAAAACATAGAGATCACAGGCATCGAATCTCAACTGTGAAAGCTTTTTGTCTTCCTCAGATACGAGTCCGGAGAACCCCGGGATTCTTTCAAGGCCTGCAAGAAAACTCTTGACTGAAACAACGCTCTCCTTGTTTAGAATGAAGCTTTTCTTGAGTGACTTGGATGATTTGAAACTTCCCGATTTCTTCAACATCACCTGAGAAACAAGTCCTGTATTCTTAAGGTTTGAGCCGAAATACTTTTCGGCTGCAGTAGAAGACGATCTGGAGGAAAACCTATCGAAGAAACTCTTCGCCTCTCGAAATAACGGGACCGAGTTGTCTGTAAAGGGATCCTGTCTGGTCATAGCTCGTGTAAACGCTCTCAACAGCTCTCCACTCTCACAGAAGATATTCAGAACCTCTCCTCTTTTCAATCTAAGATCTTGCCCTGAACCGGCAAGGTTACTTATTTCAATCAGCAGTTCTCCTTCTGCGGGAAGTATGGAGAAATCACTCGATGCTCCCATCCTTTTAAGTATCGCTCCCTTTTCGATCGGGCAGGGGAGGTGCTCAACTCCCGATTCATCCATAAAAAGCAGATGATCTGCCAGCAGCATCAAGTTTGGATCGGTAGTTACAACAAGAACAGCTGTTCCATTGTTCTTGATCGCTTCCATCATTTGGAGAAGCCGCTTCCTGGATTCGGTTCCCAAAACTGAGAACAGATCATCGATCATTAGGACTCTGGGCTCCGAGAATACAGCGGCTACAAACTCCAGCAGCGCTTGATCGTCAGATGAAAGAGAAGAGACTTTTGACGAAGGATCCAAGCTTAGGCCAAATTTGGAAAGCAGCCGTGACGCCTCGATGTTCATCCTTTTTCTGCTGATAGCAAACTTGCCGGATCCAAGGAAGATATTCTCAGAGACCGTAAGATCGGGAACAAGCATATATTCTTGATAAACGGCACTTATACCGATCCGTCTTGCCTCAACGATTGACCGCAATTCGACCCGGTTGCCGTCAAAGACTATCTCGCCTGAGTCCGGACGAATGTCTCCACTCATTATCTTGATGAGCGTCGACTTTCCTATCCCGTTCAAACCTCCTAGAACAGTCAGTTTCCCACTCTCCAGATCAAAATCAACACCTTTCAGAATTCTCTTTCCACTGTATGTCTTCTCAATTCCTCTAACTTCAAGAATACTCATCAGACCTCAACTCCAGTTGAGAAAGTCCTCGCAACCCGTTTCCGGGAAATCCGCGAAGGATCACGCTCGCTTCAATACTATCAGATCCAAGTCACCCATCTTAATTGATGAGCGGAATCAGTAGGTACTTCTTGCTTTTCTTGCCCGCCATTAGAAGATTCCCCTTCCTCATCAATAGGAGAATCAAGGAATCGTTGATCCTCGAAAGAGCTGACTGCAGCTTTCTTGGATCTACCTGGATCACAAATTCTTCTCCGCTGAAGACCGCAATTTCACAGTCATACCGGAGGCTGCCGGCCTTGAGAAACAGCTTAAGCTTTTTTCCGTCTGATATCATAAGAACCGAAAAGCCACGCCTGGATAGCCTTGTGATCTTTCGTAAAGCAGAAAGAAAGGCTTTTCTCTGCACGCCGACTCCCGAGGCAGTCTCATTGAAGAGAAATGATGGTGGTTTGGGAAACTCGGTCTCATCAGTACAAATAGAAAAAAGCAACGACCCTGCCTTCAATCCAAAATCCGAAATTCCGCTTCCGGCATCAAGCTCTTCTGTTTTCAGCAACTCCAACGTTTTCACAAGATGTCTGACAGTTACGTACTGAAGAGAAAAGTGAAAGTCAGTTCTTGGCTCATATTCGAGAATTGACAGCAAGACCAATCTGCCGGCCGACGCTGCAAGAATCGTCTCGCTCCCCCTTGAAAAGATCTCAACGGTATCGCCTTCCATCGATGCCGCAGAAACGAAGTTCAGAGATTCGTTGAACTCTTTCAAAGGAAAACGCGAAGAGAACTCAAACTTTCTTTCCATGGCAGGAATCGCATCACTTCGGGCTTTCTGAAGGCTAAGTGTCTCTGAATCAGTCTTGATTTCAATGGTTTCTCCTTCAGAGGAAAAAGAGACGAACGACTTTTCGTCTGAGCTCTTCAAAGCCCGCGCGTAGTCTATTGGAACTGAATAGACACCGGTGAAAGGATCAACAGGAAGGCTGGATGAGAACTCAAGCTTCAGACACCCGTCAGTCGCAAAGAACTTCAGACCCCTTCTATAATAGATCTGAAAATAACGATAGGACGGCTCAACTGTGCCTGACACCCTTCCGAATAGATCTATCAGCTTTGAATAATCCGAGGAAACCAGCCTGAAATTCATCTCAATCCTCAGAACAGCCTTATCTGTTCTTTCTCTGCGAGCCCCTTCAACGCACCATACTTTCTCAACATTTCTACACTTGTCTTGTTTAGAGAAGTTCTTTTCACCAGATCCTCAACTGAAGAGAAAACCCTCTTCTCTCTTTCCTGCTCGATAGATCTCGCGGCTTTGTCGCCCATGTTTTGAAGTCTGTTGAAGGGTATCCTGAGGGATTTGCCTTCAATTAGAAATCTAGTAGGATGTGATTTCATAAGGTCAACATTCAAGAAGCTGAATCCCCTGTATAGCATTTCCATCACTACTTCAAGGAGTGTCTCCTTCGCCCTGTCTTTAACGTTCCTGTCTTGATCAGCTCTCAATCTAATTATCTCTTTTTTGATAGAATTTGTGTCCGAGGTACAGATGTCTATATCAAACTCTCCGCCTTTAATCGAAAAATAGGTGCTGTAAAAGGCAAGGGGATAGTGTACTTTGAAATAGGCCACTCTGTATCCCATACTAACGTATGCAGCGGCATGTGCCCTGGGGAAGAGATACTTGATCTTCTTACAGGAATTGACAAACCACTCAGGAGCACCGCAAGATCTTACCTCTCTTTCATCCTCTTCGCTTAAGCCCTTGCCCTTTCTGACCTTCTCCATAATCTTGAAGGCATCTCTTGGCTCCATTCCCCTGGCAATTAGATAGTTCATTATGTCATCCCGGCAGGCAATAACATTCGATAGCGAAGCCTGCCGCGAGGTGATGATATCTTTTGCGTTGTTCAGCCACACATCAGTTCCGTGTGAAAGACCGGAAATTCTGACAAGCTCCCCAAAGGTAGAAGGTCTGGTATCTGAAAGCATACTACGAACGAAAGTAGTGCCGAACTCTGGAATCCCGAGGGTTCCCATGTCCGTCCCTAGCTCGTGATACTTGACCCCTAGAGACTTCAAAGAAGAAAAGATTGACAACGTCTCAGGATCGTCCATTGGGATCTTTTCAGGATCGACCCCGGTGATGTCTTTCAACATCTTGATGAAAGTGGGATCGTCATGACCCAGTGCGTCTATCTTGACAAGATCATCGTGTATGACTTCATAAGCAAAGTGTGTTGTCAACGTTGAACCTTTCGTATCGTTTGCGGGGTGCTGTACTGGTGTGAAACTATGAACATCCATGTCTTTTGGCACGATCATGAGTCCACCGGGATGCTGACCAGTTGTTCTTCTGACACCTACAATCCCTCGCGCTATTCTCTCCTGTTCTGCTCTTCGAAGGGTTCTACCGCTCTTTTCGGAATAGGCTCTGACAAAACCGAAGGCCGTTCTCTCTGCAAGAGTCGAAATTGTGCCGGCCCTGAACACATGGTCCCTTCCAAACAACTCTTCGATAAAAGAATGAGCGCGCTCCTGATATTCGCCGGAGAAGTTAAGGTCAATATCAGGCACCTTGTCTCCCTCAAATCCGAGAAAGGTCTCGAATGGTATGCTCTGCCCGTTCTTAGACATTTTCTTTCCGCAGACGGGACAGTCCATATCGGGAAGATCGTAACCGCATTCGAGATCGGTTTCTGGAAAGATCGACTTGCCGCATTCAGGACAGAGATAATGTGGGGGGAGGGGGTTCACTTCGGTTATGCCGATTACGTTGGCCACGAGAGAGCTGCCTACGGAACCTCTTGAGCCGACAACGTAACCGTCTTCATTAGACTTCTTCACCATCTTCTGAGCAATAAGATAAAGAACTGCGAAGCCGTGGCCGATAATGGCACCAAGCTCTCGATTTAGCCTTTTTTCAACGATCTCTGGCAAAGGACTGCCATAGAGACTTTCGGCATTCTCGATTGCCATTTTCCTTACCTCTTCATCAGCTCCTTCGATTACTGGAGGATGAAGTTTGCCCTCAACGGGTATCACTTCTTCGATCAGCGAAGCTATGTATCTGGAATTGTCAATGACTACTTCTCTGACAACTTTCTCGTCTTCAAATATCTCGCTTGCTTTGCCCAACATCTCTTCCGTAGTGTGGAGATGCAGCGAAGGTTGGTTCTGGAAGTTATCGTAGTCCTGAGCTGCATTTATCGCTGCTCTGAAGATATCGTCATGAGGATTCAGAAAATGAACATCCCCCGTCATCACAACTGGAATGTTCAGTCTCTTTCCCACCTTATAGAACTCCCGATACATATTCGCAAGCGTTTCCCTCGACATGTTAGTCTCGCCTTCGGAAGTGTCGATGTTATCCAGCGGCATGACTTCAATGTAATCATAGAACTTGGCGATCTCCTCGAGTTCATCTGTACTTGCTCCACCTATATAGGCTTTAGACAGCTCTCCGGAAACGCATGCGCTGCCAATTAGAAGGCCTTCCCTCATATCGGCAAGCAGGCTCTTGGGTATTCTAGGCTTCATGTAGAAATACTTCGTGTGAGAAGCTGTGACCAATCTGTAGAGATTCTCCAGTCCTTTTTTGTTCTTTGCAAGGATACTTATGTGAAAGGGTTTCAACGAATCGAGATTCTGGTTCTTCCTGAGTTTCTCAAGTTCGTTTACATTCTGAACCCCTCTCTTCTTTGCAAGCTGAACAAACTTTTTCAGAACTTCGGCCGTTACCTTTGCGTCTTCGTAAGCTCTGTGATGATCAAAATGACCTAGCTTCAACCGTTTGACAACATTATCGAGAGAATAACTCTTCGACCTGAAAAGGCTCTTTGCGAGTGCCAGGGTATCGATGCACGGCATTTCCCAGTCGCCTCCGAAGTGCTTCTTCACTGAATTACGGACGAATCCATAATCGAAAGAAGCGTTATGTGCGACTAGTATGCAGCCTTCAGCAAATTTCGTGAATTCGGGAAGCACCTCTTTGATCGGACGTGCTTCGGAAAGCATATCTTCGGCAATTCCCGTCAGGCTGGTGATCATTGTAGAGAGCTCTTTTTCCGGCTTCACAAAGGTGGAGTAAGTGCCTAAGACTTCACTTCCCTTCATTTTGATGGCGCCTATCTCAATGATCTCATCCTCTTTAGGATTGAGACCTGTAGTCTCAAGATCAAAAACCAAAAACGAAGCATCATCGAGCGATGAGTCTTCTTCATCCAGATTCATTGATATCTGCTGGGAGTCGTTAATCATGTAACCTTCCATACCGAATATCGGTTTGATTCCCTTCTTCTTTGCAGCAAAATAGAACTCCGGAATGGACTGGACCACACCATGGTCGGTTATCGCGGCAGCCTCATGTCCCCAATCCTTCAAGGTATTCACCAGTTCTCGAACATCCACAACCGAATCGAGAGCGCTCATTTTTGTATGAAGATGGAGTTCAACTCGCTTCTCAGGAGATTCGTCAACACGTTTGGGAAGAGCTGTTCTCTGTATGTCTCTCGGAATAAGGATTTCGTCTTTCATCCAGCTGTCTGTTTCCATCTTTCCTCTAATAGTTATCTCATCACCCTCACGGAGCTTCTCTGAAAGAGAGCGAGCGTTTTCACCAATTAGCTTCACCGTAAGAGAGTCTGTGTGGTCGGTGACGTTGAATGTGAGGATGAAAATCTTACCGTTCCTGTATTCAAGCCCGAAGATCTTTCCTCTCACAACCAGATCGGATTCATTCCCGAGAACTTCCTTCATCTTCTTGGAAACGGCTCTTATCTCTCTACCCATCAAGACTGAATCAACTTCACCGGAAGAAACGGTTGTCTCCTTTTCAACCTCTCGCCTAGAAACTTCTTCATTGATCAGATCATTCTGATCGTCTCGGATATCGAGTATTATTTCGAAAGGAATGGCTCTCCTGCAAACCTTCTCAATTGCCTTTCTCAAGTCCTGTTTTTTCGCACTGATTCGCTGAAACGAGAACTGATCGTAAACAGTGATCAATATCCTGTCATCACTGAATGCCATTTCTGAAGAAGCCAAATAAGAGGATGCCCCATTCGTGAGCTTCAATATCTCTCTGAACTGCGCATCACTAACTCCCTCCGGTATTTCTTCACCGGCCTTGACTGCTCCACTTTCCACGGGCTGAAAATAGAGACGGACCGAGGATTTGAGAAACTGAGAAGCCTTCTCCCGAAATGCTGACTCCAGAAAATCCTTAAGCTCGATACTGACCTCACATCCGATCTTGATCATTATCTCTTTTGAATCGCAGTCGATAGATATCTCCGAAACTTCTATGCCTTCACATTCTACAGAGGAATCGGTTTCGACAATATTCGATAGAAGTCTTTTTATTGGAAGTTCTAAATTCCTCATGCACAGCTTCATGCCTTTCGAACACCTCCGGGAAACTTCCTTGCAGCAAGGTGACACCAGGCTACCGCAAGAGCGTCGGCAGCATCATCGGGTCTCGGAGTCTCCTTCATCCGCAGAAAGGCTTTCAAAGTCCTCTGAACCTGTCCCTTCTCGGCTCTTCCATACCCTGTAATGGCAAGCTTCACTTGATGGGGAGTATATTCAAAAATCGGCACTTCATGCCTCCTCATGGCAAGAAGAATTACTCCCCTTGCTTCGCTAACCTGTATCGCGGTGGTGACATTCCTGAAAAAGAAAAGCTCCTCAACCGCCGACTCGTCTGGACTGCATTCCTGTATGAGTCTTTCCAGCTGATCATGGATCTTCAGGAGTCTGTCTGGAATCGGTTCATCGGGTTCCGTTCTGATCGCGCCATATGAAACGAGTTCTATCTTTGAAGTCCTCATTTCGAGCACACCGTATCCAACAGTACCAAAGCCCGGATCAATTCCCAGAACCCTCACACAAGCCGGCAATTACCAGCACCTCCATAAAAACCGAACCATCATTATAGAATAAACAGAATAGTAAGTACAGGGTCCCCTCAGGTCAAAATCGCAAGTTCGATCTCTTATCGGCTTTCCAAATCTTCAAGTGCAAAATCGAGATCGCACATTCAGATCAGCTTGACCAAGAACCCGGTGATAGTCTTGAAGTTACTGCCCTGAATATATTCTAACCGCGTACAGTCAGAAAGAAGTTAAAAAGATATTGACCGGAAGATCTTTTTCCCTGCACGTGTCTTCTGAAACTATACCAGAAGAGACTCCATCAATGAAAAGAGAGCCCCTAAGGACTCTCTCTGGCGGGGACGACGAGACTTGAACTCGCGGCCACCGGTGTGACAGACCGGCATGATAACCAAACTTCACCACGTCCCCAAACATAAGAGATTCTACATTACTAGCATCTATCTGTCAATAGCCCGGTCTGCCCTTATGATATTGCTGTTCATATAGAATGCGGTGTGATGACTGGGGGCAAATGAAGTGATCCGTAATGAAGAATCTAGAGCAAACAGGGATATGGGAGAAGGAACTTTCGCCGGGGGCTGGCCCCAGATTCTAGAGAAAACTACAGATAGTATCATATGTCTTTTGATGATTCAATGCGTACACACATCACGTACACTTCATTCTATCGAGCACTTCTCCTAATAATCACCAATAACACAATATTACTGATAATCTACGATTTAGGTAACATGGAAGACCTAATCACGAATATTTAGTGTCTTTCACTGATCATTTATTATAGTATTATTTCTTATATATTATATATTGTGTTATTATTTCACTGCATCTAATGAATAGAAAGGAGGGAGTCTTGATGTTGAAGAGATGTCTTTTGATTTTTTCTTTCGTTTTCCTGTCGGCTTTGACATTTGGACTAACTGGCGGTGTGATCACAATAGTGGAGGACCCCGGCTGCTATCTGTATGAATGCGACTGTTATCTTTACACAGAATTCTCATATAGCTACACGCTGACATAAGGTCATGGTAGAGATGTGGTACCCTTCACAATGAACTGCTGTGTTTCTACAGAAGCACGTCATTACGACTCAAACAATAACCCGTTAAGCGTATATGCAAGCGCTTATGGAGAATGCAGATACTCGATTGACGCAAGTCCATGGAACTGGACTTACGTGGATATTGACTGCGACGGATTTGGCGTGGCCAGCTGTAACAAATGCACAATAATGTTCTATTTCTTCCAAGTCGAAGATGATTTTGAAGCCGAAGCTGTGAGTGAAAGTTGTTTTTGTTCGGATCTTTAACATATGAATTAAGGAGATGATTAGTATGGCTAGAAGGGTAGCTATCTTTCTTGTCGTTTTGTCGATTTCGTCGGCGATGCTTGCCGGTACTCTATCCGGTTACCTTACAGAACGGATGGGCTGGACCTACATCGCGAGCGGAAGCGATGTCGAAATGAGTATTTATCCACCGGAAGGAGTCAGCGCACTCGCAGATGAGCGTGTTTTCTACGGACAGATCAGAATCGGGGATTCAACTGTCAACATAGCGATCATGAACGTCGAGCCTCCGATCCTCTGGATCGACAGCGATTACGACGGCTGTTTTCTAAACAACATTCCGATAAGCGGACAATATAGAGGGCCCGTGATCAATGAAAGCCGCACTTATAAATTCAGTCAACAGTTAAGAGTAGAATATCTTTCCAACGGGAAATCATCTTACATGACCCAGGATCTTGAAATTCGCGCGATCCTTCCAAAAAAGGAAGGCATCGAAGTCGACTACTTACTCATGAGTAGAAGGGAAGGTGTCCTGGAAGTCGATGGAGAGCTGATCGGAATCGCCCTGTTTCCTACTGCGCCCGATGGTCTGGCCGATAAGATAGACGAAGTGTTCATCGGAATAGATCTAGACAGAGATGGAACTATAGACATGGTTCATAAGAATCACGAGCTTTTCGAAGCGACCAGCGTCATAAGAATCAACGATAAGAACTACAGAGTAAGCGAGATCAGCAGGGACGGCAGAAAAGTCACATTCGAGCAGGTCGATGAAGATGCCCAGAACAGGCCTCTGTTGAAAAAAGGTTCGGTCGCACCTCTGTTCGAAGCCAGAGACGTACACGGAAAGAGCTTTTCTATGAGCGATTATCTCGGAAATCCCATCATTGTAGTCGTGACTTCAAAGACACCGCTTGAAGTTTTCAACGGCGGATTTCCATGCGCTACAGGTGATTGCGAAGATACCAGCAGAGAAGAGAAGAGGCTGAGAAGCCTTTTGAATGAGCTTGTCACATGGAATGAGTATTCCACAAAACCGAAAGTTGAGCTCATATGGCTTTACTCCGGCGACGAAATCACTTCTGCAGACTCTCTTGACGAATACTCCTGGTTGCACCTGATAGCCGATAAAGCTGCAGTTGAGCTTTACAGCACTCCGTTGTCGAACGGCATGTTCTTGATCTCGAAGGAAGGTAGGATCGAGTATCTTGACGATTATGTCCTTCAGGCGGGCGATGGTTCGATTCCCATATATCCGGTGTTCAGAATTCCCACTTTCGGGCTTACCAGTTATATTTGGTTCAGAGAATTCGTTCTTGACAAGTGATCCAGACCTGTTTATTCAGCAGAGAGTGCTCGCAAGAACTCTATCTTTCGCATGAGTTTCAAAGTATTACGGATACAAGAGCAAAGAGCATTCTTTCAAATTGGTGTTCATAGTGTAGATAAAGAGTGCTAAATCACTTTACTCGTTTCAGGTCGGACGAATTCGCATTTGGTTTCGGGTAAGCAACAATATATCATTGAGTTGCAAAGGATGTCCCCGCGTCCTGTTGCAAGTTGGTTCCTGACCCAAGGAACAAGGGAGCCAACCTCCCTCCTGAAGAATTTTCCACCCCGAGGGCCGCCGATAGCGGCCCTTTTGTTGAAATGATCTCATTTACATGCTAGAATAAATCTCGTTGGGCGACGTAGCCAAGGGGTCAAAGGCGGAGGTCTGCAAAATCTCTACTCAAGGGTTCAAATCCCTTCGTCGCCTCCAGGAGAGGGTAGATATGCCCTCTCTTTTTCTATCTCCCTGACGATTCTGCTATAGACTTCCTCTCTGTTTTCAGGAGTGATTTCGATGCTCCTAATTCCCATCGAAGCCTTCAGGTGTCCTATAAACGAGAAGTTGCCCTTTCTGAGAACACAGAGACAGTGCCTGGCACGCCTGAGCGCAGAGACAACCGCTTGCTGAAACTCGGGGGAGTCTTCCTCGAGAAAACCTATCTCATCCATTATCAGTATATGATCGGACGGGATCTCCATAGTTCCAAGAAGCCTTGTCGCTGACACGAACCCTTCTTCAACAATTCTCAATCGCCCGTTGTCTCTAGAACCTATGAGAAACGAATTGCCACCAAAGAAATTAATGTGAAGTTCAACTAGATTCTCGTCAAAGCGCGTCTCAAACCCTGTGAACTTGGCCAGGGCCTTAACTCTTTCTACAAGATAACTCTTTCCTGCATTTCTCTCTCCTGTTATGAAAAATCTCATTAGGAATTCCCCCAACATTATCAACGAAGACTCATGAAGACAGCAAATGCTACTACTTACGCCTCTATAATACTCTATCTGCAACACGCATAAGTATACCTCAATGACTTGGTTCATGCGCTCCATGCCTAATGTGCTTGAGAAGATCTTCTGTGTCTTATTCGTGAAGTGTGGTTCGCTTCTTCCAAAGTTGGGAAACAAATATGGATAATCAAGACGGATGAGGACCACGCTAGTTCTGTTAGGGAAACCCTTTTTCGAACTGAATGCAAAGGATATGCTAAATGCTTCGAGATGGGTTAGAATAGACGTTGAAGAGCGTCTCGCCGCTTCGAGAGTCGTTTGCAAAATATGCAGTATATTGCGACTGACAACAGAACAGAGATCTCTTCGGTTTAGGTTTCGCAATTACTTTCTGTTACAGGATCACTTTTAGCAGATGGGCATCTTTGGCGAAGCTACACTAACGATCTACATGGAGATCTCCTGGAGGTAGAGATGAAGGTTCTGCTATATTCCGAAGGTAAAAAGCTTTTCAGTAAGTCGGGCGTTGGAATGGCACTCAAACACCAGATGTCCGCCCTTGACAAGGTGGGCGTTGAATACACAACGAATGAGGAAGACCGCTTCGATATCGTCCACATCAACACTATTGGACCCGGGGCTGAAAGAATTCTCAAGAAATCGAAGAAGTTGGGGATTCCCATTATCTATCATACGCATACAACCTATGAGGATTTCAGAAACTCGTTCACTTTTTCGAACGCGATTGCTCCCTGGCTGAAAAAGAGGTTAATCAAGCTTTATTCTTCGGCTGACTTTCTGATTTCTCCCACGGAGTATGCCAAGAAGTTAGTCATGAACTACGGTATTACTCTGCCGATTAGGGCAGTTTCAAATGGGGTCGACAATAAAAAGTTCACAAAAAGTAAATCTCTGGCAGAGAGCTTCCTTTCCGAAAACCACATCCGGAAACCCTTGGTCGTCTCTGTAGGCCTCCCTTTCGAAAGGAAGGGCGTAATAGATTTCTGCCAGATCGCCGATACAAGGAAGGATCTGACATTTTACTGGTTCGGAGCGAAGATAAGCAGTCTCCTGCCCGCAAAGATAAGGCATCTTCTGAAGAACCCTCCAGATAACGTGAAGTTCCCCGGATTCATTCCACAGGAGATGATTATCGGTCCATATTCTGCCTGTGATGTCTTCCTTTTTCCAAGCTATGAGGAAACCGAAGGGATTGTTGTTCTGGAGGCACTGGCTACTGAAGCGCCAATTGTCCTCAGAGACATTCCAGTTTACAGTGAATGGATGAGACATGAAGAAAACTGTCTCAAAGGCAATGACAACCAGGAATTCATCAAACATATCGATAGACTGCTAGAAAGCAACAGTCTCCGGAAGAAACTGTCTTCATGCGGAAAAGAGACCGCTTTAGAAAGGGATCTCTCAATTATCGGTCAAAAACTGAAAAACATCTATCTTGAGGTTCTTGATAAAAAGCTATGAAGAAATCGACCAGAAACTCTGTGATCGCTATCGCAGTGAGTGTCCTGATCATACTAATTGTTTTGATGGTCACAGATTTCAGCAAGTCGATTTCATATCTTGCTGCAGCCAATCCAGGATGGATTCTCTTGACC
Source organism: Mesotoga sp. UBA6090 (assembly GCF_002435945.1). NCBI lineage: Bacteria > Thermotogati > Thermotogota > Thermotogae > Kosmotogales > Kosmotogaceae > Mesotoga > Mesotoga sp. UBA6090. Next base: position 19,549 of record NZ_DIXC01000079.1, on the reverse strand, counting down.
TTCTCTCTGACAGTTGGAACATGGCTCTTTGAAGCGATAACCCTTAAAGTTTTCGCGTTAATGCGTAGCCTGTCGATTCCCTTCTCCTATCTTTTCAAGATAACGGTAATCGGAACGTTCTTCAACGGAATTACTCCCTTCTCCTCCGGAGGACAGCCGGCCCAGATTGTATTCATGCAGAGAAAGGGCATTTCGGTAGGTGAATCGACTGCAATGCTGGTTTCAAGGTTTCTGATTTATCAAACCGTAATCACATTGCTTGGAGTTGTAGCCGTTTTCAAGGCTTACCCGCTCGTTTCACAGAAGATCTCTAATCTCGCCGTGCTATCGATTTTCGGATTTGCGCTGAATAGTATCGTCCTGGTGGCACTGATTCTATTTTCTCTCAGTCCTAAACTAACTGAGAAGCTCATTCACTTCGTAATCGGCTTTCTTTACAAAATTAGAATAGTAAAACGGAAAGAATCGTCAATCGAGAAGGCAATGAGGGAGCTGCGCTTTTTTCACTCTTCAATGAAGGAATTGGTTAGAAGACCCTTTGCCCTAACTACGGCATCCTTAAGTACTCTTGCCCAGCTGGTTTGCATGATATCCATCCCGTATTTTGTTGCCCTTTCTATTGGAACGCCTGTAAATTATCTAGAAATCACGGCCGTTCAGCTGATATTGTTCCTTGTCATCTCTCTTATTCCAACGCCAGGAGCAAGCGGAGTATCTGAAGGTGGGTATGTACTCTTTTTCAAGTCCTTTTTCGGCGATGGAATCGGCGCCGCGCTGCTGATTTGGAGATTCTTCAGCTACTTTGCCAACATCATCTTCGGAGGACTGCTCACGGCACACGAAATTGGTTTCAAGTCTAGATCTCGTTCCTGACAACCTTTTCATAGAGACTCAGCGTTCTATCCACATTAGCCTCGGCAGAGAAGTTCTTAGAAATTTCAACAGAACGTTTCGACATTCTCTCCATGAGCTCTCTATCTGTAAGCAACTCAATCGCCGCAGTAGATAACTCTTCTTTTGAGGGGCACATAAAACCGTTCTCTCCATCTAGAACCATATTTTCAATGCTGTCATCTTTGAAGGCTACTACCGGCAGACCGGATGCCATGGCTTCAAGCGTAACCAAGCCAAAGGTCTCTGTGTGAGAGGCAATCATGAACGCATCACTGCTCTTGTAGGCTAACGTAATCTCATCTGGCCACTTCAAGAAACCCGTGAAGTGAACTCTCTCGCCAACACCGAGATTTCCGGCGAGTTCCTTCAGTTTGCCCTTCAGAGGTCCGTCTCCAACTAGCAGAAGATGGGAATCCGGCAGAGCTGTGTTTATCCTGGCGAAGTTTTCGATGAGTTTGTCTATACTCTTTTCTTCTCCCAGCCTGCCGACGAAGATCAGAACCTTCTCATTTTCACCAATCCCGTACTTGTTCCTGAACGACCTGATTTCATCAAGATCGACTTCTTTCATGAAAGGAGTCAGGTCAACGCCATTTGGAATGACCTCTATATGAGACGAAACGCCGTAAGAGAGCAGCAGCTTCTTTATCTTGATCGAAGGTGCGATGACCGCTCTGTTCTTGTCGCAAAACCTTCTATCCTGACCTCTTATATATACTCTCAAAATAGGCTCCATAAAAGGAATATAGTGAACATACTCCTCCATCATTGTGTGATAGGTCGTAACTCCGGGAATATGTAGATTCGAGATTACGAGACTGGACAGATAGCCGACTATCAGTGATGTATGCGAGTGCACAACGTCGATGTCGAGGCTCTTCACGATTTGAATGAGTTCTTTGAAGTTCGTTGGAAGGCCTATTCTGTGTTGCTTCTCCCACGGAAATCTCAGCGAAGGAACTCGGTAAACGTTCTCCTGAATACCGGCTTCGGGGTGATCCACTGTGAAAACATAGACATTGTGTCCTCTTTTCTGAAGATTCTCCTCAAGCATCCTGATCATGGTTACCACTCCGTTAACCTGAGGAGAATAAGTATCACTGAACATCGCTATGTTCATCGTATGCCTCCAAACGTCTTGACACCAATTGTATTCTGCTTTATAATCTTTACTGTCTTGGGAGATCGTCCAATTGGTAGGACAGCGGACTCTGGATCCGCCGATGGAGGTTCGAGTCCTCCTCTCCCAGCCAGGGGCCGTGAGGCCCTATTTTTTCGCACTGGCAACTGCAAATAGAGTGATCTCCTTGACACCGCCGTCTCTTAGAACTCTAGCACACTGGCTTGCAGTTGCGCCGCTTGTAACCACATCATCGAAAAGGATAACCGAAGTGCTTCTCGGTCTCTTTCTCAAAAAGAACTTGTCTCTAACATTATCTATCCTGTCCTGCATCTTCAGTGTTGACTGAGGGACAGTCTTTCCCGAAATCGACAGAACATTGTCGATTTTAATATCGATCGTTCTTGCAAGATGCCGGAGAATTCTCAGGTTGGTGTCAAAACCTCTCCTAATGAATGCCTGCACAGATGTTGGAACCGGGACGATCACATCGGTAGCTGGAGCAAAGGCATCTATCATTTCGAAGACCATCTTTGCAAGAAGACGAGCGACGCCGGGCCTGTCTTCGAACTTGTAAGCACGTATAAGCTCTTTCAAGGGGCTTTCATACTTCCAGTAAGAATGAGCCGAGTCTATGTTCACGAGTTCAACGGGGGCCATTATCGGACCTCTTATAGAATTCAAACAGTCCTTGCAGAGGTAGTCAGCAGGGTCGATTTCTCTTTCGCAGACTAAACAGTAATTGGGTAAGAAATGAGAGATGACTGTCTTCAGCATCAGATCCACTTCTCCCTCTTAAGTCTTCTAAGCTCACGCAGAATCTGGCTACTGCCAATAGCTTGAACACTCGCTCCGACCGGAAGAGAAGCCAAGAGCTTTTTCGAATATACCCTGTTAGGGTCGACTATTCTCTTGTCAATTACAATCACGACTCCGTGATCGCTCCTTGTTCTTATGAGTCTGCCAA
>NZ_DIXC01000079.1:0-16484 GCF_002435945.1 Mesotoga sp. UBA6090 | reverse complement strand
GCAAGAATGGTTGTCGGACTGTCCTCCCTATTTTGAATGTGAATCGACATATCGCCAAGTCCGCCGGAGATTCTAGAAAGAGTCCATTTCATGTCCTCGTAAGAAGTGAAGAGCACCATTGAACCACCTCCTACTATCTTCAAGGCGTTGAGAGTTATGTCAGATGCGCTTTCGAGATAGTTTAGCGAATTTGGAAGATAGTCCGGCAAATCGACCGGGACGAAGAACTTCAGCTGCTGCGTATAATCAAATGAAGTTCCGAGCCTTACCGCTTCATTGTTACTGCTTGTTCCAAGTATTCTTCTGGCGTAATTGAAGCCGTCGCTGCCCCTACTATAAACCCATAAAGTCGCAGAGATGAAAATCTTGACGCTCACGTCGGGGAAAATCGATGCCATCAAGGTATCGTTTTCGACAGGTGAGGAGATTATGCTGAAGCTGTCGGCACGCCTTTCAAATCGGCTTACATACACAATCCTCGACTCCTGAGAGGAAGTGATTCCCGCTATCTGCTTCATCCATTCCCTTGTTTCGGTGAGAATCCTGCTCACTTCAGCTTCTAGGCCATCTATCTTTTCATTTCTATCCTCTACATCATCCAGCATCTGCATCGTCTGAGTACCAATATAAACATGTGTCTGAAGGGTATCAGAAATTGCTATGAGCAAAGGTATCATCACTTCGAGTTCCTTTCCAGTGAATGTAGTTCTGCTTCCGGATTCAGAACTGCCTGTAACTCTAACAAGCTCTGTGCTCTGTTTGTCCAGATTAGCGGTTGCTTCTTTGAGCTTTGTCCACAGTTTTCTTAAAAAATCCTCGTCAAAGTACCTCTTTAGAAATCCAAAGGAATCCCTTACTGCCTTTATGAGTCTTCTTGCAGTGCCGGCCAGCTCGGACGGCTCAAAGCGGTAGCTCATGGCCTGTGTCAATGAAGCCTCGAGCTCATGTGCCTCATCTACAACGAGATATTTGAATCCCGGGAGAAGAGTTCCGATATCTTCTCGCTCTTCGGCGTCTCCGTCGGTAAGTCTTATGTTTGCTTCGCTAAAAAGGAAGGAATGATTCGTGATAACTATGTCGGAGCATTTCGCGTTTTCTCTCTGGACGTAGTAAGGGCAGATCTCGAAGAATGGGCAGAGTCGTCTGGTGCAGTCGAATCTGTTTCCAGAAATCATTCTTCTCATCTCTTCTTTCAGCGGAAGAGGGTCGAGATCTCCCTCGCCAGTGATCATAGACCAGATGAGTATTCCTGAAAGTTCCGTCGACATCTCTTCATCCAACATCTTGTTGAGAGCGAGGTTCACGACCTCAAAGAGCTTTCTGACACAAAGATATCTTTCTCTCCCCTTCATAACCGAGACACGCAGATCATCAAGGTTAGGAAAGGTCTTCAGCACCTCCACATCTTTCTTGAAGAGCTGATCTTGAAGGATTCTTGTTCTCGTTGAGACAACTGCCTGATTCATAGTCGAGATACAGGCGTATGCGACCGGTGCCAGGTATGCAATGCTCTTTCCGGTTCCAGTACCGACCTCGATCATAAGATTGCTGTCTCTTTCAATTGCCTCCGCGATTTCAAGAGCGGTCATGAACTGCTCTTGTCTGAATTCGTATCCCTTCATTGAATCCTGCAGGAGCCCACCCTCACTGAAAACCAGTCTTACGGTCTTCTGAAGATTGATCCTGGGATTGCCCCTTTCTCTTCTTTCATTCCTCTTGAGAGCGGAAAGCACATAATCCTCCCACGGATCCAGAAACTCGCTTTCCCTAATTGCAAGAAGAAGGAAGTTCCTCAATCCACCGTTTTCTACGGTCTTCTCAACTACAGATGAGAGCCCTGCCGGCATTTTCTCAAGAGCCTTTCTGTACTCATGGATCCGAGTCCTGAGATCCTTGGACTCCGACTGAAAAAGAAAGCTTCTCAAATATCCTTCATCGACAGCTATCTTCTGGAGATACTCACTGTCCAACGACCCATCCACAAAAAGACAGTCTTCGCCTCTCTCCGAAAAGAACGAAGGAAGGTCTTCGATATTCATTGAGACGAATGGAGAGTTCTGAGAAATTCGTCTCAAGCTGATTTTTGTCTTTGCATTCCGTTTGAAAATATTACCTAGCAGAATCTCTCCCAAGAAGCACCTCGAAAGAAAAAAACCGGGTTTTAAACCCGGTTTGGTGGTGCCGAGGGCGGGACTTGAACCCGCATAGGCTAAACTGCCCACATGGACCTCAACCATGCGTGTCTGCCAATTCCACCACCTCGGCAACTTCACACGTCAAAAATTATAACTTGACCGGATTCCTTTGTCAAGAAGCAAATAGCGAGAATGCTTTATATAAGCATATCAAAACCGAGTTTAGAGAGCTCTTCCTGAATGATATATCTATCGATAATAGCGTTCTCGTACTCAACTTCTATCACTCCGCTTGCAACATCTGCCTGGGCCTTCACTATACCATCCAGGAGCTTGAGTCTCGCTACAATCTTCTCCGCATCGTTCTCAGAAATTTCGTTTCTTATTTGAAAAAGCCTTATTACCCTGGGCATTTCTACCCCCCCAATATAATCCCTTCGCCAATAAGCCTTCCGCTTAACGCATCCTTCGGCCTTAAAGGCTTCTTGCCCGGGAACTGTACTAAGGATATAATAACATTTTCGGCACCGCAGCTTACAATCATTCCTCGGTCATCGATTTTGACTATTTCTCCGACTCGACCTTCTTTCTCATTTCTGCATAGTAAGCTGGCTCCGAAAACCTTTGACATCCTTCCTTCAACACTTATTCTCGCTCCAGGCTGTGGATCGTACGCTCTTATCTTGTTAACCACTTTCGCAGCATCCGATAAGTCGGAAATCACGAGATCCGAAGGCTGGATCTTTGGAGCATAAGAAGGAATTCCATCTTGTGGAGTGAGCTCCAACCTTCCCTCTTTGACCCTCTCCAAAAAATGGGCCAACGTCTTTTTCCCAAGTTCTGCCAGCTTCAAATAGAGCGAACCAAAAGTGTCTGATGGATGGATTTCGAGCTCCCTCTTCAGAGCAATTTCTCCCGTATCCATTCCTTCATCAATCTTGAATATCGTTATGCCTGTCTTTGTCTCTCCGTTTTCTATTGCTCGTTGAATCGGTGCTGCACCTCTATATTTAGGCAGAAGAGAAGCATGAACATTGAAACATCCGATGGGTGGAAGGTTTATCACACCCGACTTAAGAAGTTTTCCAAACGCAACAACCACAATAATATCTGGAGATAGCTCCGCAAGTCTTTCGAAGCCTTCATCAGAATTGATCTTTTCAGGCTGAAATACTGGTATTCCGTAGTTAGTCGCGACTGCTTTTACCGGGGTGGGTTCTACTCTTTGCCCTCTCCCCTTCGGCCTGTCAGGCTGTGAAAAGACTGCTGCCACGTTGTTCCCCGATTCGACAATCTCCTTGAGATGAGCAGCCGCAAATTCTGGAGTTCCCATGAATACGATCTTCATTTATCTGGTGCTTTCCTTAATGATCTGATTTAATTTCGGTTTCAGCACCGCTCTTTTTGACGCAGAAAGATAGTCAACGAACAGTACTCCTTCAAGATGATCGCTCTCGTGCTGCACTATTCTCGCAGGATAGTCCGTCAGATCCTCTTCGTGGTGCTGACCATATTCATCCCGATAATGTATTCGAACCGTGGAAGGCCTGTAGATATCGGCGTAAATTCCAGGTATGCTGAGGCAACCCTCTTCCATCTTGACTGTCTCATCGCTCCTGGAAAGAATTTCCGGGTTAATGACTATCCTCAATCCGTCTCCAGGATCGTAAACAAAAATCCTTCGGGACACAGCCACTTGCGGTGCCGCGAGGCCCACACCGTCCTCAACGTACATTGTCTTGCTTAACTCTTTCACGAACGCTCTGAGATCGTCGTCGAAAACTTTGACACTTTCGGAAACATTCCGAAGTATGGGGTTCCCGATATAAATCACTTTCATTCCGACCACCCTTCCGAAATCTCCTTCAATTCCTCAAAATACTTCTTATCGGTCATAATGGCGTGGAGGGGGGTTATCGACACGAAGTTGGATTTAACTGCGTTGAAATCACAATCAGTAGAGCATTCATCTTCAACTACCTCTCCAAATATCCAGTAGTAGTTGTTTCCATAAGGATCCTTTCTCTTTTCGAAATAATCCTTATATCTTCTTCTGCTCTGTCTGGTCACTTTCCAACCCTTCAGCTCCTCGTACTTGATTGAAGGAACATTTATGTTGAGAGCCGTGAAGTCCGGCATCTTACTGACATCGTAGATTCTGAGAAAATTAACCATGAATTTGACAGCAGTTTCGTACTCGGGATTACTCCAGTCGCTACTAGAAACCGCAATCGATGGAGTGTCAGTTACCGCACCCTCTAGAGCACCTGAAACTGTCCCGGAATAAAGAACATCTATTCCCATATTCTGCCCTTTGTTCACCCCGCTTATCACCAGATCTATCTTCCTATCCGAAATCGCAAGTAATCCGAGCTTAACGCAATCAGCCGGAGTACCATTAATTGCATAGCCTATGTTTTTATTACCAACTTTGACTTCCTTAGCCCACAACGGAGTTCTAATCGTAATTGCATGTCCAGTCGCGCTTCTTTCAACGTCGGGCGCAACCACAAGGACTTCATGATCTTCAGAAAGCGCTTCGGCGAGCAAGATAATTCCGGGCGACATGATTCCATCATCGTTTGTAACCAGGATATTCAATATTCGTGCCTCCTTTCACCTATTCGAACAAATTATCTTGTATACTTATTTTACATTATGCTTCTAAAGTTTTCTTTTTTACTCTAGGAGAGAAATATGAATCTTACAGAGCTTATGGAATGCATTCCACACTTGAGAGAAATCCTCCACATCGTTAAGGAAGCCTTTGAAGACTACGATGATCCTGCTCACGATATTTCCCACACTTTCAGGGTAACGGAGAATGCAAGTGAAATTGCTTCTCGGGAGAAGTGCGACCTTCAAAAGGCAGTCGTCGCAGCACTCCTTCATGACATAAAGCGGCCCCAAGAAGCTCTTACCGGCATCGATCATGCGGAATCCGGTGCGGAATATGTCCTTCGACTTCTACCGACCATGGGATTCAACATTTCGTTTGTCTCGGAGGTCTCGCAGGCAATTAGATCGCACAGATACTCCGGCGGCTTAACACCTTCCAGTATGACGGGAAAAATCCTCCAGGATGCAGACAGACTAGACGCTATAGGTGCGGTGGCCATAGCAAGGGTCTTTTCCTATTCCGGAAAGGTCGGAACTCCTCTTCACTCTCTCGAATTCAGTCCGTGCAGCTCTTATAGCGGCAATTCGCGTAGTTCTATAAATCATTTTCACGAGAAGATACTTAAGATAAGACCCGAAACTTTCTGGACGGAAACTGCAAGAAGAATGGCTGAGGACCGCTACAGTTTTGTTGTGGAGTTTGTGCAGAGGTTCCTAGCCGAATGGGGACAAATCTAAACTTCAATACCTGATTTCGAAGCTGTTGAACGACTTGAAGGGGAGCTCTTCGATTTCTGTCTTTGTGACGCTGGCATAGGATGGACCCCTATCTATTCTTTCAACGAAAGCATCGATTTCCTCATCACATCCGGAACAAACGATCTCTACACTTCCATCGGGCTCGTTCCTCACAAAACCCGTTACCCCTAGAGACCTGGCGGTGTGAAGGGCAAAGTACCTGAAACCGACGCCCTGCACACGCCCAAAGACTCTGATCCTGAATGTCTTTCTACAGGCCAAGCTCTTCACCTACAAGAACGATCGTGCAGCGCCATGGTCTTCTTCTCGAATCGATTATTATTGAGTACGTTTCGCATATTCTTTCTTCACTGCTGCAGTCGGAGCAAAACCCGGTTGTCGCGCAGGGAGTGTGCAAGTTCAGCCTCTTTGCATTCATCGGCGCTATCGACTTGATTCTCTTGATACCTGCATCCAGATCGTTTACGACTTTATTTATTCCGACGACAAAAATCACCTTTTTAGGGCCGAACGTTACGGCGGCGGCCCTGTTACCGCTCCCGTCCAGCAGAAGAATCTCTCCGTTCTCTGTGATGGCATTCGCGCTACAGAGATAATAGTCGGACTTAAATGCCTTGATCATGATCTCCCTTTTCTCTTTATCTTCAGAAACCGAGTCTCTGTCAAGAAATTCATATTTCCCCGACCTCAGCAAATCCATTACTCCAGTCTCCTGAAGTGTCACCGATCCACCTGAACTAACGGTAGCTCCATCGGGAATTAGTTTATGAACTTCTTCGACTACCATTTCTATATCTGGAAGGTAAATCACCCTCACGGACTTACTTTCAAAGACTTCGACAAGTTTCTGCGCCAGTTTTTCATTCTTCCATCGTCTAAGACTGTTCCTCATCACGAACCCCCTTCTTAGAGAAATCAGCTTTTGGTTAGCTATCCGTAATAATAATCGAGATTCCTTCTAGAATGTAATGATCTCTGCTTCACGCTCCACATATGGTGCTAGCGGAACGTGATTCCTCATGTCCCCATTCAGGGGGAGACCCTCTTTCTCTACTATCTCAAGGACGCCCATCATTTTCGAACAACCATAACATACGGCCTTTATGAGGCCCCTTTTCTTCGCTTCGATGTAAATCTCATGAACAGGATCCTTTTCATTTGTAATCTCTTTCATGAGACCTGGAGATTCTCCCTCCATTACGACAGATACGGCAAATCCCTTTTCGGACATGTCAAGTGCGTTCAGCAAAGCATGAAGAAAACATGATTTCCTTCCTTCAAAAGCCAGTATCAGTACTTCACGTGTCATTCATTCACCTCCAAGCAGTATGTTAAGCTTCATCGAAAGGCCAGATCGCCCGATACACTAAGATTTCCAGTCATGAAAGCTGTCAGAGGATCCACAGCTCCTTCAACCACTCTTTCTAAGGTCTCAGAATCTGTGCGTATTGAGCAATCCGAAGCTCGTTCTTCTTTATAGACTTCTAACCTGCCATCACAGATCTCGATAGTAAATCTCTGCCGATCCCCTGCTTCAATAAAGAACGAGTATTTTCCACTAATCTCCGAAAGCCTCTCAGCTTCCAATCCCTTGATCTTCTATATAGCTTTCCTAACTGTCATCAAACTACCTCCCGGGCTTCACTTTACATACAAAGTCTATCATCTTGTTGTACAATGAGATCGATATTTTCTAGAATTGGAGGCCCTGCTTTGTTGAAACGATTCTTTCGCTATTTAGATTCAGTAATCAAAATGGAGGTTGAAAGAGAGGGTAAGACGAAGTTCAAAACTGATTCGGTGTTGGCAGCGCCTGTAGAAGAACTGGCTACCGACGTGGCAAATCATCTCTTCCAGGGGTTGAGACTGCACGGGCTGGAAGGGTCCTCATCGCAGGACTTCAACGAGATGGAGATTGTAGAAAAGACAGATGGATTCAGTATTACGATCGAACTACATGATGACCAGGCTGTTCTTGGACTTGGACAGACCATCGGACCCCTGAACAAGAGAGGCGGGGTCTATGAGATGTATAACACTGACGAACCGGATCACTCACCATCCAAAAGAAGGTTGTACTCAACGCTTCCAATCTTCTACATTTCCTCTCCCGAGAGGCAGATTGGCTTCTTTCTTGATCATCCAGGCTATTCGAGATTCGACGTAGGGTTCGAGATCAGAGACCGGCTGAAGATTGATGTGGAAGGTGACGGTTTTGATCTCTTCATGTTTTTCGAGAAACCCGAAGAGACCCTGAGGGATATTTTCAAGCTCACAGGCAATCCCTTATTCTTGCCCATCTGGTCTTTGGGTTATCATCAATCAAGATGGTCTTACGAAGACGAAAAATCCGTTCTGGACATCGCAAAGGAATTCAGAGACCGGAAGATTCCTTGTGATGCTATACACCTTGATATAGACTACATGGATGAATATAAGGTCTTTACTTGGAACAGGGATCGTTTTCCCGATCCATCCTCGATGATCGATGAACTCTCCAGAATGGGAATGAAAGTTGTCGCTATAATCGATCCAGGCGTCAAGGCAGTCGATGGATACGACGTATACGAAGATGGGATCAAGAATGATTCATTCTGCAAGCGGGAGGATGGTAGGCCCTTCAAAGCCGCCGTCTGGCCTGGAGAATCGAGCTTTCCCGACTTCCTGAACACAGCCACGAGAAGTTGGTGGGGAAAGTATTACGATCGGCTATTGAAGAAGGGAATAGCGGGATTCTGGAACGACATGAATGAACCTGCAATATTCTACACGTCGGAATCATTGAAAGAGCTAAGACAAATGTCAGCCGAACTTGAGGACCGTGGAATAGAAACCGAGTTTCTTTTCGGTAGAATCATATCGAAGAAAAAGTATTTTGACTATGGGAATGATTTCACCCAGAGAGATGACAGTGGCATAGTACACCTGCACAGAAAGGTGAGAAACATCTACGGATTCAATATGGCTAGAGCAGCCTACGAAGGTATTAGAAGCTGTGAGCCGGAAAGAAGACCGTTCAACATTACAAGGTCATCTTACCCCGGAATTCAACGATACGCCATCTTGTGGACCGGAGACAATGATAGTCAGTGGGAGCACCTTCTGAGTGAAATAAGGCTGGTGCAATCTATTTCACTGGCCGGAGTGAGCTTCACAGGTTGTGATGTGGGGGGCTTCGGAGGCGACTGCAGCGGAGAGTTGCTTGTCCGCTGGACGCAGTTCGGGGCATTTCTTCCCTTTTTCAGAAATCACAGCGCCATTGGCACTAGAAAACAGGAACCATGGGCCTTCGATGAAGAAGTGGAAGGGCTTGTCAAGAAGGCGATCGATCTCCGTTATTCATTACTTCCATACCTTTACACAATTCACAAGCAATCCGCAGATGGTGAGACCACTATGATAAGACCTCTAGCATTAGTCTGGCCCCAAGACAGGGAGACTCACTATGCCGATGACCAGTTCATGATGGGTTCGGCGATAATGGTAGCCCCCGTCTATCAAAGAAATTCGGAGGGAAGACATGTGTACTTGCCTGGAGGAGAGTGGCTTGATCTCAACAGCAAGAGTATTATCGAAGGTGGCCATATTTGGGTGAGCGCCCCCTTGGACACGATTCCTCACTTTCAAAGGCGGGACACCCTACTGGTCACAACAGCCAGTACACAGTACGCAGAGAGCGGTTCCTGGGGAGACCTTCATATCACTGGCTTTGTGGAGGAGCGCGCCGAGTTTGATCTATACGAAGACGATGGCTTCACTTACGCCTATGAAACCGGCGAATACTCAATCAAGAAGCTGGTTGTAACCAACACACATGATGGAATCAGGATCGAGGTCCGCCCTCAGAAAGGAACCTTCATATGTAAGGAGAGAATGCTATCCTTCAAAATATATAATGGCTCGGGGCTTCATGAAGCAAAAATCTCCGATTCTCCGGCGGGTTGCGAGATTCTAGTAGAGTAGTCTGAAATCAAAGTATGGAAGGAGTCTCATGTTCTGGAACATGACTCCCATTCTGATGGCTAATGGGTATGCTGCGTAAAGATACGCCGTTTCAAATTTGTATAATGCCAATCTCCAGGAAAAACGGCTTCCGATCAGCAGGTCAATTCTTGCTCCTATGCCTTCTTCCGAAAGATGGGCGAGATTCAAGAAATTAATTCCTCTCCTAGAAACTGCATAATCGGAAGAAACCGAGAGTCCAACAACAATATTGGAATCATCTCTGAAGTCCCACAGTTCAACCGGTACAAGAGAAGGATCCACTCCAAAGGTTACTCTTGAGAAGATAGTAGATTCGATCGTGAATCCACCCTTCTTCCAGTCAAAATCAACGTTTATTCCTACATCTACGAGATTAGATGTCGCCGTCTGAGTATCTCCAATGTTTATCAGAGTCTCCAGCGAAGCCTGACCGCCATAAAGAGCCGAAGAATCTTGAAGAATCGCATTAACCGATCCATAGACTCGCAGAGGGTATTCAAATCTGGCCCTCCAGCCGAAAGAGAGTTTCGGGTTTATTCTGTACTGTCTGTAGGCATCCAAAGAAGTCTCCGGCCTTAGATCCGAAAATGCAATTGAGAGAGCAAAATCGACTGGGGCATAATCTTCACTGAGGAGTTCCATGTGAAGACCCGGTTGCATCGTTTCGAAATCGAATGAACCTCCCGCAATGAGTTTGTTGTGAAACGTCAGGTCGGCGAATAGCACTGATAATCCTTTGTATGGGATCGGCGATATGAACTTCCAGTCTGTAAAACCATCATATTTAGTCCCCTCTACGGGTTCAGCAGCGCGAAAATCAATTTCGCTTGCATCCAGTTCAAAATCGACAGGCTTAGCCTCGGAGGCCTGGAGCAGTTTGTTGCCCTGCAACTGACCCGCGGCAACAAAGCCATCTCTAGTTCTGGCAGGTTCCCTGACGTACCTCGTAAAGGAGGCCTGACCGGCCATCTTTCCTCCTGGTGTCAGGAGATAAATACTGCTGCCGTCACCGTTTTGAACGGAAATCAGAAACCCTTCAGCCGTCCAGCTTCCGATTGAAAAATCCTTGGTTACCTCAAAGAAGTTTAGACTCTCGTCGATTGAAGAATATAGCGCCAGATGCTTACTTCCTTGAACATTCACTCTGAATGCGACCAGAGTTCCGTCAAGAGAAGCTCTAAGGTTGTCAATCTGTATTTCAGCGCCGGCAGAAGATTCAAAGATCGGTGTAATCCTTTCGTTTCTAAGAGAAAGAATCTCTACAGAAGGGATTCCGAAGTTGTTCTTCAAAACCACCAGGCGGTCCTTACCAAGAAAGTCAATCCCCAGAAGATGAGCGTGTTTTGTCCTTTCTAATCTTCCTTCTCTGAAGAAATATAGCCTTGTCTCAGATACTTCTCTTTCGAAAACAAGAAGTGCTATTTCATTTTCGAAGACCGAAAAATCAACGATCTCCATGGTTGTGTTGAGGATTTCAGTCTCTTCCCTGTACAGGGAGTAGCATCTCATCTCTCTATCGTAAGCAAGATAGTATAATACGCCTGAATAAGTCTTTGGTCTGAAGTGACTAACAAATTCCCCGATTTTCTGAGAGAATCTGTTAATCGTCTGGGTTTCAGCTTCCATCCATTTACGAGTCTGAATCTCTATGAATTCTGCCTTCAATTCCTCATAACTCTTTTCATAAACCATTCTGAAAGCGACTTCAACTCCGGCGAATCCAAGAAGCCCCGACTTTATCCTGACCAGTTCCTGAATGCTTTCAAAGCCATAGGTCTCATATAGAAATGTCAGGAACGCATAGCCGTAATTGTAATAGGCCTCTCCCCCAATGCCGCTGTGACCGGATACTACGGTCTCCTCGAGAAAGGGATCCTCTATGTCAAGTTGATCCCAAAGAAAAGGCAAGCGTCTGTAATCGTACTCATAGAGGTCTCCAATAAGTTCGCTCCCTAGTTGGGCAAAGCCTTCGGTGAACCACATGGGCTGAAGGGCGTTAGGGAGGTAAAGTCTTGAGAAATAATTTCTAAGAAAGTTTCCTACTGGAGCCGTTGCGGTCATCTGAAAAAGATGAGTAAGTTCGTGAGAGATTACTTCTTCCAACCAGAAGCCGTCATTTCTGTAGGGATAGTCGAGACCGATCGTCATTATGTAGATTGATTCCATGACTGGGTTTGCCAGACCGTTTGACCGATCCTCGTAGCCTCCAATCAATATGGAGATTTTGTCACTGAAAGGGTTCCCGAAAAAATCGCTTAAGCCAAGAAAGGTGTTTTCTGCAATCTCTTCAATTTGGGAAACCGAGCCGGCCACTTCGTTATGGTATATATAAACAAAGTGCTCTGATTCATGCTTCAACCAGTCCAGATCTCTGAATGAGTATCCATTTACGATTACCGAAATCAGCAGAACAAAAAACAGAATATGCCTTCTGAGCAAAACAACACCGCCTTCTTGAAAAGGAGATCACTACTATTATAGACTATGCAAAGGCGACAAAGCCCTAAGGTTGCCGGTTACTTCATCGCAGTGCTATTATTGGTTGAGGTGCTTTATGGCAGAGATAGAAAGAGACAGGCTCTTGGCATATTCTGCAGGAATCGGTTCTTCAGTTATCTTTGGTCTTTCCTTTCTATTCACGAAGAACGCACTTGAATACACAAATCCCATGTACTTTCTTTCGTACAGGTTTTCTGTTGCCTTTCTGACTATTTCATTGTTTAGATTGTTTGGTATCATCAAAATAAGGCCCTACAGAGCAGTTTTCAAAGACCTGCTTCTTCTCAGCCTTGTTCAGCCAGTCATGTACTTCATCTTCGAAAATGTTGGGGTCTCTTTGTCCACTTCATCGGAAGCTGGAATTCTCCTTTCGACAATTCCTGTCTTCGTCCTGATCTTCGCCAGGATATTTCTTAAGGAGAGACTTGCCGCTCCACAGATAATCTCGGTCTTGACTGCGCTGTTCGGCATAACTTTGATCACCGCCGGAAAGGGGATTTCCGCAGGAAGCAGTCCCCTGGGGCCGGTCATTCTAATAGGCAGCGCAATCTCGGCAGCCTTCTATAACATTCTCTCGCGAAAAGCCTCGGTCAGGTTCAGATCATGGGAGATCACATATCATATGATGACGATGGGCTTCATCTCTTTCACCGTGATTGCAGTTATACTGTCTTTGTCGAGAGGAGAGTTTTTGTTCTATGTCAGCGGAATCGTTCAGCCTCGTGTCGCCATTGCTGCTCTTTACCTCGGTACATTATCGTCGGTTGGAGCCTTCTTTCTGATCAACTTCATGCTGTCCAAACTCCAAGCTTCGCGTTCAACTGTATTTGTTTACCTGTCAACTGTTGTGTCTCTTCTGGCCGGAGTTATCTTCAGGGGCGAAAGGTTTGGTTCAATTCAGATTCTTGGAGTAGCTCTCATTCTCTTCGGAGTTTGGGGTGCAAACGCCTTGACCAGGAGAAGAATCAAGGAGGATTTGAAATGATGAAGAGAATAATGGTCTTGATATTCATCTCAGCAATAGTGATGACTCATGGAGTTTCATTTATTACCACATCGGACTCTACGCCTTCGGTAGTAATTCTTGAGAAATCATCTGAGCTGGAAATGTCACGGCTCGAAAACGGCTGGTGGAGAGCCGAAACAACTCTTGAACCGGGCTTGTACCACTATTATTTCTCTACGGAAGAATCCACTCTCACAGCTGAAAACGATCGCGGCAATCAAAGCGAAGGTGAAAGCGGACTCTTTCTTCTGTTCGTTGAGGACTTCGGGGAGCTTCAGAATTCAGTCATACATGATTTTGGAAACAGGGATTATTTCAACCCGATAAATGAAAAGGAGTTCTACTTCGCTGTCTCACTGCCTTCAGGGAACACTTATGAAGTGCAGCTGGTAATCGATGACAAAGAGTACTCACTCGAGTATCTCCGTGATTTCGGCAACCAAAGCTTTTATCGAAGTGAAAGAATCGAGGTGGAAATCCTTGAATACTACTTTGAGATTGGGGCAGGAAAGGACTTCCTCATCCTAGATTCTCTTGGACTCTGTCGAGAGCCTCGTGCTTTCTTCAGTTTTTCCAAAGAGAGACTTCCTATCTCGTATTTCGAACTACCTGAATGGTCTAGAGGGGCGCTCTACTATCAGATATTTCCCGAGAGATTCGCAAATGGAGATCCCACTAACGACCCTGACGGAACCCAGTCCTGGGATATAAACCCCGCCCATGCGAACCTCGGGGGTGATGGTTTTTTTGGTGGAGACCTCAAAGGAATCATCGATCACTTCGATCACATTCTTGAACTGGGGGTAGACTCCATCTATCTGAATCCCATTTTCGAAAGCCCTTCAAGCCACAAGTACGATACTGAAGACTACCTGAAGATCGATGACAATTTCGGCGACGACTATGTTTTCGAGGAGCTCATTTCACTGGCAGAAGATTCTGGTATCAGATTGATTCTCGATGGAGTCTTCAATCATACCGGTTACGACTTCTTCGCCTTCAAAGATCTCCTTGAAAGAGAGGAGGCTTCCCCCTACAAGGACTGGTATTTTGTCAAACGCTTTCCAATAAGGAAGATCCAGGATAGGGCAATGACATATGTGGGATGGAACGGCTACGCATATATGCCTAAGATAAACAGCCTCAACGAAGGCTGGCAGGCTTACGTGGAAAAACTTGTACGCAAGTACGATCTTGAAGGAATTGGTGGCTGGCGCCTAGATGTCGCTACGGAAGTCGATCCTCTCTTCTGGAGCGGTTTTTTCAGACCACTCGTGAAGAGCCTCGGAAGGGACATGATACTTGTCGCAGAGTTCTGGGGCGATGCAAGGTCGCTTCTGAGGGGTAAGACCTTCGATTCGGCGATGAATTATCCTTTCAAGGAAGCTGTGATCGAGTATGTATTCAGAGCGGGAAACTCTGCTGCAAAGTTCGCAGCTATGACTAATCTGTATCTGAACGCTTATCCGCCTCAGACGCTGCATTCTCTCTGGAACATTCTTGACAGTCACGATACCGAGAGAATTCTTACCCTTGCCTTCAATCAGGTTGATCTTCTGAAGATAGCAGTGGCGATTCAGATGACCTTCATCGGCAGCCCTGTAATCTACTACGGAGATGAAGTTGGAATGAAGGGCGGAAAAGATCCTGAAAACAGGGCTCCCATGCTTTGGGATGAGGAGAAATGGAATTGGGAGATCTACGAATACTACAAAACCCTTATTGATCTTAGAAGAGCTCATGAATCGATTAGAGATGGAGAATATGAAGTATTGACGGCTGAAGGACCGGTTTTCTCATTCAGGAGATGGAAGGACTCTGACGAAGTGATCGTTGCGATTAACCCTTCAAGGGAGAATGCCTTCTTCAACCCTCAATTCGAAGGAGAATTCTGCGAATACCTTTCTGGAAGAAGCATTTCTTTTTACGAGGACACGGCCGAGATCCCACCGTTGACCGTCTGGATTCTGGTCCAGGAGGATTGAAACCTCACCTCCGGAAAACAGAAATCAGCTACTGAAAGCATTATTGTGTGAATAATGAGAGTGCAATAAGCAATATTCCTTCTTTGCGAACAGGTTCGGGCGATGGATTCATTCTGTAGTGGATCCCATCTTCTCTATCCAGATGCTTCTTTCTGGAAGCTCAACTTCATCGACAGAAGGTACCCCACCGGACCAATCCCGATACATCTCCTTTAGTTTTATAGAATGCCTCGGTGTATCAGTAAGATTCACAAATGAAATCACGTTACTTTGAGGGGCCTTCCTCGTACAGGCCGCAAAAACCCCATTCATACCGTCAAGGAATACCCTTGGTTCTCCTCCTCTAAGCGATATCGCTTCTCTTAGCAGCTCTATTCCATTGTTGTCTACTCCCGCCATGTCATCGCTATTGAGCATCATTCCGTCAAGCAATCCCACCGACAGGGCAAAGATTCTCTTTTCTTCTTCGGTGAGATCGCAGTCTCCGAGGATGATCGTATCGGGATCGTTGAGCCACAGTCTTCGGTGCATGAAGGATCTTGTATATGCGTTTCTCAAGCAGAATCTTGCGCTGGGAACCCCGATATCCATGGGTTCACCGTTCCAATGAGGAGCAGTATCTGATCCTATCCTCATTCCATCGACAAAACCAACTGAAGGGAGGAGTGGCGCACCACAGCCAAGAATGAAGCAATCTTCTCCAGCAGAGTTTCTGATTATCCGCATACCTGTTCTGTAGGCTTCAATGGGACTTACGCTTTCATCAAACCTCTTTCCCGGGATAGCACCCGCGAATAGGAAATCTATCTTCAAGTAATCGAAGCCAGAATCTCTAATCGACTTTATCAAGTTTTCAAGATAACTCAAGGCTTCGGGATTCGTAATGTCGAGGGCGAATATCCGCTTCCCCCAGTTTCTGTAAGCAACTTTGGGGCTTTCATCATCGTTTCTCACAAACCAATTTCTGTGTTCGTAGAACAGTCTGGAAGTCTCAGAAGCGGAAAAGGGCGCTATCCAAAGTCCTGCCTTGAACCCTTCTCCCCTGATTTCCGATGCGATTTCCTTCAATCCCGGAAACTTGGAATTGGTTTGAAGCCAGTCACCTATGTCTTCTTGATAGCCGTCATCCAGCTGAACAAGCCTGTAGTCTATCTTCTCTCGATCTCTGATTTCTGCGAGAAGTCTCACATTCTTTAACAGCTCCTCGAAAGTGATCTCTGTGAAATAGTGGTACCAGCTGCACCATCCGATCCCTTCGAATTCTCTGAATTTTACTGAGTTCTTCTGCCTTATCAAGTCAGCATACTCTTCAAGCATTTCCCAGAGAGTGTCACTGCCATATATAGCCATTGTCTCCAGTTCAATCGATTCGCCCGGCAGTAGTCTGGTCCCAAAAAGATCTACAACGCCCTTTATGCTTGAAGATTCATCGTTCCATAGAAAATACTGATGTGAAAACTCATTGGAGACGAAACCCACTAGAAGTTCATCTGTAGC
>NZ_DIXC01000078.1 GCF_002435945.1 Mesotoga sp. UBA6090 | reverse complement strand
AATCCCCCTGGGCTACTCACCGGTTAAGGAGTGTGAGAAGAGGAGAGAGGGCGAGACTGAAGAGATGAGATCCCGTGCAGAATCACCACGGGATGACAAAGTGAGTGGACTTAGGGGCAGGCTATACGGGATGACACTCCTTAATGTCATCCTGACAATGCTCCTGGTCAGGATCTCGATCTTTGGCGCGAAAAGCGCGACCTTATTTGCATCCAAGAACCAGTCTGCTAACGCAGGCCGATCTTCTTCATCAGTCATCCCATTCAGAATCATATTCTACTTGTAGGGGCGAACGGCTGTTCGCCCGAAGAGGGGAAGCCCTCTCACAGGCGCAAGGCCCGCTTCTTTTGCAAACAGCCGCTTGGATAAGACACGCTGAAGGCTGTACGCTGGAAAACGAAGGATCGGGTTAAAAAAGCTTGTTGGGAAATACGGTTACTTGGAGCGGGTTACAGAGTGCGGGTTAGAAAGATCGGGTTGATGAAAGCGGTTTATCAGAACGGAGTAATGAAGAGCGAGATGTTGAAACAAGTTCATGACAAAATTGACAACAGTTCTGGGGTCTTGGGTCTAGGGTTTAGCGAACAAAAGTGACTCTAAACCATTCAGGATTATAAGTGCAGTGAAGACGTCATCCCAGACAGCGATCCGGGATCTGGGTTTTGCTCTTCAACGGTGAGCGGGTCCTTGGTATTTGACGACGGAGGCCGTGTCTTCAAAGCGTTCACCGTCCAGCGAATAGCGGATCTTCCAGCGTACAGCGGTTCCTAGATGTGAGATCCCGTACAGGAGGCCTGAACAGAAGCTCTTCAGGGCAGGCTCTACGGGATGACAGTCTTTTCTTGCTTCGCATCTTCTTCTTTCAGCCTTTCAAGTCATCTGACAAAGCTCCTGGTCAGAAGCTCAATCTTTGGCCCAAAAAAGGGACAGACGCAAGGAGCTCGTCTGTTCACATTTTGGCTTATGTTGATGTAAGCGTGTATGAGTGAACGGCTGTTCGCCTCCTAATGCACTGATATCCTAAATAGAAAAATTTTCAAATTCATTAGGGTATCCGGTGAAGATATCGACAAACTCAGATGGTTGTGCAGCGCATGTTTTTTCACCACTTAATCCATCGTTAACTCTGTGGCCTTTTCGGAGAGCGGGGAACCGTCAACGGTCAACGAGTATCAATCCGAGCCTCTCAAAATGCTCTTTCTCTCTTATCTCGATCTTATCGGTGAACCTGTCCTTGCTCTTGGACGAATACGGCAAACGCCCGAAAGGGCTATAGAAAAGCCCGTTCCGAGAGAACAAGAAGGCAAATTCTGCTTTTCGCTAAACATGAATCCGTAATTATTCCTTTTTAGGCAAATGCAAATGGTGAACAGCTGTGAGTAGTGGTCATCTGCTCTGAGTTCTCGTATAATCGTGGCTAGGCTTTCTTCTTTCGTATGCTTCTGAAGGCCTGCTTGAAATGATAGCAAAATCCCTTGTTCTCAGGCGTTGAGTGGTATTTGCTCAAGTGCGATTTAACCTGCGTGGAAAGTGAGTTGATATTGCTTGAAAGTCTTTCTACCTTCTGATCTAATTCATTCAGCTTTTTGGCATCCAATTCGTCACCCTCTTTGATTTTTTCAACTGCATCTCCAAGTGATTCGCCCTCCGCGGAAAGAGCAGCAGCTCGCGAGACTAACTCGGGACTTTCGAGCGAGAAGAATCTTTTTCCTTCGATGATCGGTCTTGGATGAACAGATACCGGCTTTCTCAAGTTCATCCAGGAACCCCTCTGTTTCATCGACTGAAAGGGCGCATCTTTCACTCACCTCCTGCAGGCTCAACGCGTAAAGATCAACTGAGTGGGCTTCAGTTGCGACCATTTCTGGAGTGCTTTCAGTTTCAAGTTTTTCTGCTTCATCCATAAATTCGGCACTTGAGACTTGCGGAGCCGTTTCGTGTTCGGAGATGATTTTCTTTATCTTTTCCTCTGGAGCCTCCGTCCCGATGATTTCCTTCAACCTTTCATAAAGAGCGATTATTTCAAACAAATCTCGCTTTAGAGTGTCATCTCCGGGAATCATTCCCTTCTCATACTTCTTTCCATAAATATGGCCCAGTTCATAAGCTACTCCCAATTCTCTATCCGTTTTAAGAGAAATCCTGTCATAGTCGAAACGCTTCTCCTGGCCGAGAATTCTTCAGTAGGCTTCTGCTGCCGAGGCGATCTTTTCCTTTGCCTGTGCGCCATAAGTATCTTTGAACGATAACCAACCTTGATTAAGAGAGAGATAGACAGCCGACATGTCTGACGTGAAGACGTACATTACGAAATAGCCGTGCGTAGGGGATTCTGTAATTTCCTTATCGAAGACACCGACCCATGGAATCTCCGCCCATTGGCCCTGTCCGGCAGGGGCCCTTACCGGGGCAGATACCTTGAACTGATCCGGGTGCTCTGAGTCCACTATTCCCTGAATCATACTGCTTACGTCACTCCTCAGAAAATTAGCGAGTTTGTTCTTCGAAAACTCCTTTCTCTTCTCAATGAGATACCTGTCAAGAATCCTGTTGATAGCTTCCTGCATAAGTCCCCCCTGATAATAATTGCCCTCAGATTGAACAATGATTTCTTAAGAAACTATTCAAACAATTAAAGCCTATCACTGCGATTATTCCAATTCCAAATAAAAGTGTGATTCCCATCCAACGATATTTTTCATCCATGACTCGGAAAGAGTATTCGATGGTTCAAGCTTTGGTGATTCCTTAATTGAAGATTTGGGTGATGACTATTGCACTTTTCTTTGCTATTATTTTCTCAGGCGGAGTGCTCCGCCTCTTCAAATCTTCCACTCGAGGTGAGATGATGCCTAGACATGCGAGGGTTGTTTTTGAGGGCGTGGCCCATCATATTACTCAGAGAGGGAACTACAGACAGAGCATCTTCGAAGACGATGCCGATAGGAAGAAATACCTTCAACTCGTAGGCGAATACTCTGAGAAGTACAAGACAAAGATCTTCGCGTACTGCCTAATGACTAATCACGTTCACTTCATTGCGGCTCCAATGAAGCCTGACTCACTGGCACTGACATTTAAGTATGCGAACATGAGGTATTCAAAGTACTTCAACTTCAAGAACAAGAAGTCGGGTCACTTATGGCAGGCAAGATTTTATTCCTGTCCTCTTTATGGGAATCACGCAATTGAAGCGGTTAGATATGTTGAAAGAAACCCGGCGAGGGCGAATTTGGTAGGCCTTCCATGGGAATATGAATGGTCGAGTGCTGCGGAACATGTCGGCCTCTCAGTTATCCAGTCTACATCGTCTGGTGGAAATCATAGCTTAGTCGACAGCCGTTCTGAGAACGAATCAAAGAATCACGATGCGGGGAATACTGTTGTTCGAGATACAAGAACGACGATTTCCCGCGAGACTGACTCTTCAAACAACAGCGATCTCGCAAAGCAAGAAACGATTTCAGCCGAGCAAGACATCCGAAAAGCATCAGTTGATTCAAATTCGGAGATTGCTAAACATGCTGAATATGGAATTACTCTTTCCTCTCTCGAAGAACTCGGTCTGAACTGGAATTCAAAAGGCTGGAAAGAGTTTTTGGGTTATCCAGATGATGAAAGCTTTCTCAAAGAGATGAGGAGCAACACAATCTCAGGGAAGCCATTTCTTTCTGAGGATTTTGTATTTGAACTTGAAGACAATACTGCCGTTTCAATGGCCAAAAAGAAGAGGGGAAGGCCTCGCAAAGGCCCTCAGCATTGAATACAACTGAACTCAAGAAATGAAAAGCCTACTTGTAGGAAAGCAATTTATCGAAGTTTTGATTCTCTAAGGAATGAGATACTGGACATAACCGCAAAGATTGCGATAATGTTAATAATGGAGTCTGAAAAGACGACGAAAAGACGAAAAGACGAAAAGAACGGAAAACCATCTGAACCATGAGAGTCCCTTTTTCATCTAATTTAGAACAGTACTAAGTATGAAGGAGAGACTTTTCTTGAAGACGACTGTATTGATTTCGGTGGGTATCATCGCATTAGTGATCATAGTGTTCGGAGTAAGCAGTATTCCAGACGATACTTATGCAACGGAGGTAATAGTAAAAGAATATGAGGGCATAAAGCTTGACGATCTCGATGCATTCAGGGAGAACTCTATCAAAGGTGTGCAATATGTGAATGAGGATGAGTATTCCCTGAAGATTGGTGGACTTGTCGAGGCACCCTATTCTATGAGCTATCCGCAGTTGCAGGAGCTACGGCACATTCAGAAGCTGGTCACGCTTCACTGTGTAGAAGGTTGGACGGCGAAGATGCTTTGGGAAGGAATTCCGCTCATCGACTTGATTGAGAAGGCGAGTCCACTGGGGCAGGTCACAAACGTAATCTTTAAATCTACAGACGGATACACAACGAGCCTGACTCTCGAGTACGTTCGCGAAAGAAACATAATAATTGCAGATAGACTTAATGGAATCGAACTGCCTCCTGCTCAGGGTTTTCCTTTCATTGTAGTTGCGGAGGACAAATGGGGATATAAGTGGGCCCGATGGGTCGAAGAAATCGAGTTATCCGACGATGACAAATACAGAGGCTATTGGGAAGAATACGGTTACAGCAAGGACGGAAGTATCGACAAGCCAATGTTTGACAGATGACTCACTTCCCCTTACGGGGAATATCAATAGTGAAAAACATTGGAGTTACTTACTCCATGAACACACTTCAATGGCTGCCGGGAGAAGACAAAGTTTTCTTCATCGATGAAAATAATGACCGTATTGCAATCTTTGATGCAATGAAGGGGATTTCATCTACAGGAGATCTCGTTTTCAGCGGTTCATCCTGCGCGGTCCTCCCCGGTGGCAAATAGCTTCTTTATGGCGATGCCTTCGAACTTAAGGCAATCAGACTGGATGGATCCGAGACAATCAGCTTGCTTGAAGTATCTGAATCAAGTGAAATTCTGATCGCAGGAAGCTATCCCTAAAGAGGAAATTCCTTCCTTCTTTTGTCGATGAGGCATGGAGAAAACTTTGACTACGCCCCTCAACTCTGCACTACTGAGTGAACATCTTTTTGCTCAGCTGTAAGTCATTTGCCGTCTCGAAGATACAGATCTTACAGTCCTTGGTTCTAAGCCCCTTTTGACAGAAGTCCTGCTCATTTGCTGACTCACTTGAATGCTATTAGGTTGCTGCGAATTCTTTCTCGTATGTAATGACATGGTTATATAGAAACCCTTAGCACCGTTTTGCTGAAATGATCTGAGTGATGTGATTTGTCTTCTCGATTTTTTTCGACGGGTGTATAGTAATAATGAAGCAACTTTCGAACAATAAGGAGTGAGAACATTGAGATTAACGAAGAGAGCTTTAATAGTTATGGTTGCGTTGATCTTGCTACTGGGAGGTATGCTCGTCGCTGTTAACAGCGAGTATACAGTTAAAAAAGGAGATACACTTTGGGGAATCGCAAAGGCATACGGTTTAGACTGGAAGGAGATCGCCAACCTGAACTGTATCACCGATGAGTTTACTCTGCAAATTGGCACAGTCCTCAAGATTCCAACATCCTATACTGAACAGTCCCTGCTTATTCCAAATGGGGACCACAACATACCTGCGATAATATGCTTGCCCAACGGTGATGGGCCATTCCCGATAGTTGTTATGCTACACGGGACTGGTTCCGACAAGAACGAAGCCGGCGGTGGATATCTCATAGCTGCTCCAGCTCTGGCGGAAGCAGGAATCGCGAGCATTCGCTTCGACTTTATTGGCAACGGAGAAAGCAATGCGGACTACATTGACTACAACTTCACCACAGCCCTATCTGATACGAATGCCGCTCTCGAATATGCTGCTGGTCTTGATCGGATAGACGAATACCGTGCAGGAGTGATGGGTTGGAGCCAGGGTGGCACAATTGCCTTGCTTGCTGCAGGTAACAATCCTGCATTCAAGTCAGTATTATGCTGGGCCGGTGCTCCAGATTTGTCTGGCGTTGGAAGCTTGGAGGCCTACGAAATCGCAAAAGAAAAGGGCTATTATGAACTTAATTTTGACTGGAGAACTCCTCTGAAACTCGGGCTGCAGTGGTTCAACGAAGCTTACGGCACAGACGTGTTGGAAGTTTTCTCTAATTCAAGTGCTCCAGTACTTGCTATTAACGGCGCGGAAGACACCGTGGTTGATCCAATAAATGCTCAGAGAATCGTTGACGCATCTCGAAATTCGGAATCCAAGGTCCTTCTAATTGAGGGTGCCGATCATACATTCAACATATTCACAGGCGATATGACAGCCTTCAATCAGCTCATCGAAGCTACGGTCAACTGGTTCGATAAAACACTCTAGAAACTTCACAAACCTCGAAAGTTTCTATCAGCGCGGAAAAGGGGAAGCCCATCAGGGCTTCCTTTTTCGTGGGGACTCCGTTATTTACGTAGAGTTAACATATGAACGAGATGAGGTTTCTATGGCTACAGTCTGAGACTAATTCAGATGTAAGATACTGTCGAAGGAACTTAATGTTTGCCAGTCTTTCTTGTTAGTAAGATGAGATGGAACGGTGAGTCACCTACTTCAATATTGAGCAATAATCTTCACGCCAGAAATATTTGTTTTTTGACCAAGAAATAGAAGGAAGTTGATGACTGCGTAAGTAGAGTTGTTATAACAGATTTGCCGAACACTGTCATCGCGAGACCCTGAGTCAGGTGTTGAACTATCGTTCTACGTTGTTTTGTGGTTCAAGGCAAGAAAAGCAGAAGCTAAGAGTGAGATGCTGAATTATGTTAAGCGTGACGGAGAATTATGCTTTAAGTTTCCCAAGGTTGTCATCCAGTGATCCGGTATCTTTTCTTACCTCGCCTTTTCAGAGTAAGGAGGTTTGCGGATCTTGTCGCTCAAAGAAGCCAGAAGATTCTTAGGAATTGCAACTCGTGATTTTATCGCTCGTTCCCTCGTGAATGACTAGCACTCTCAAAACCGCTTTTTCTCATTACAGTGGTCATTGTTTTCGCCGAAGTAACACGCGATGTTTCAAACCCGAATTCTACGGCCCTGGTTTCAGCGTGAGTAACCTCGTATGCAGACTAACTAATTAGCGTGTCTAGGTAAACACAATGTAAATAATGGAGTCAGTCACCAAGAAAAAGAAATGCCCTTGCTCTTCCAAGCAATCAGTGTCTCCTGGCAAGCGACCAGCGGATCTTTGGACGGTGGAGGGTTGACGGCTGACGGTTTTTTCAGCGATCAGTGAGCAGACTTTTTCCATTTGCTCACAATTCTCGGTATGACTGTAAGAGTAACTATGGCGCCTGTAAGCATACCTATTGCCAGAAGCAGTCCGAGCCCGGTGAACAGTCTCAATGGTGCAAACAGGAGCGAAGCAAATCCAGCAGCCAGAGCCATAGTGTTCGAGAGTATAGCCGGCCTGACTTCTTCTCTCGCTCTGTATATGTCTTTGGTCTCTATGAATCTATTGATCAGGTGGATCGAGTAATCTATTGTCATTCCCAGAAGTACCCCTGCAACGATCGCGGTCGAGATTTCCAGTTTGATACCCAGTATCGACATATAAGAGAAGTTGAAGAGTACGGACAAGGCAATTGGAAGCACGGAAACTATCGCCAGCTTGAAAGACCTGAAGACGACTATCAGGAGCAATGTTATGACTACTAAGGCCCACACAATAGTACTGACCTGGCTGACGAGTATCTCATTATTGACGCCGGATATAATCAGCAGGGGCGAGGCTATATATGGAGAATATTGCGGATAATTCTGGAGAATGGCTTTCAAGTTGTCCTCGAGCTGTTGAGAACTGACGGCATCTGTATTTGGAGTCTTGACTAGCAGTCGCAATGAGTTGCCCACCATATATTGCTGGACTGGAAGATCGCCGCTGCGCGCCGCCAGCTGGAGGATCGGCAGCGGTATGTTAAATGCGCTCGAAACATCCATGATTGAGGAAACACCTTTGACCTGTTCAAGCTCGTTTATTTCTGCGACTAGGCTAGATATGACTGTTGCATCGGCAGCGGTGAAGAGGCTGTTCTTGTTAAGGACGACATAAAAAGGCATATTCCAACCGAACTCTTCTCTGATAGTCTCGGCAGACTTCACGATCGAGGAGTTTTTCTTGAAGTAATCAAATTGGTCGAAGTTTCTCTCTATTCTCGAAATCAGAAAGGGTGATACGATTGCAAAGACGATTATCACTATTAATACAACTTTGTCTATCTTTTTTGCCTTTTCTGGTGTCGGACTCTTAAACCTTAGCTTTCTCTTTACCGACGGAAGATCAATGAAGAAGAGGGCGGCCGGAAGAGCAATAAGCACGAGCGCCGAGCTCATCATGATCCCGAGAGAGACCATTATGCCTAGCTGCCTAAAAGCCTCCAGGCTGCTAATCAGGAATGTTAGGAAGCCTACCGCCGTAGTCAGAGCCGAAAGAAATATGGGGATTAGTTCCTCGCGTACGGTCCGCTTAAGGGCAATATTCCTTTCCAGAAATCTTCTGTTAGTGATGTATCTATCTATGAAATGAAGTCCGTAAGAAGATGAGATTATGACTATAAAAAGACCCACCGTGGAGGTGAGAATGTTGATATCCAGACCTATCATTACTCCAAAACCGTATGTCCATAGCGCGGCGATGATCGAAAGAATCGAAGGGATGACGGCAGCCCGAACGCTTCCAAGCCTCAAGAAATAGATGAAGCTGATTAGACCGAAGAGAATGGGGGGATATACAACCATGAGCGACAGTATCGAACTGTTGAACTCTTCATCGACTATTGGCTCGCCGCTTGCGTAGAACTCCATACCCTCGAGCAAATCGCTGGCCAATTCAAGAATGCCTTTCACATCGGCACTATCGGTTACGTTTATCGGAATAAGGGCCACTTCGCCGTTCTCGTTAAGAAGGTTGTCCAGATAGAGTGGATTATTCAGTATCTCGCTGGCATTCTCAATGGGAAGTCCTTCCACGAAGTACGGCTCAACGTTAGTGCCGCCAATCAGACTAACCTTCGCTGCGTCCTGATAGGAGTTGTAACTAACGACTCCTTCGATCGAGGGGAGTTGCTGGAGGAAGTTGTAGATCATGAGTGAGTTGTCTTCCTTGAAGAGCCCGTCCGTCTTTATAACAATGATGATCTGCTTCTCGCTTCCAAATAAATCTTCCATCTTGCTCATGTTCTCTCTGGAAGGAGACTTCTCAGGGAGAAGGAACTCGCTGGACACGTTGATCTCCATTTTTGAGATAAAGAGCCCCATTACTACAGTGATGATTGCGAACAGGGCGATTATAGATATGGCGATCTTTCGATTGATCATGTTGGACTCCCCCCTTTGTATAGAATTGTACTACTTTCCTGGGAAAAGTAATGTTTATGTACAGTAAAAGTTGTTGATCGTTCAATATTTTAACTGTTATAATTGTTTTATAAGGAGGTGCAAGATGACTGCAGAAGGCAATCAAATCAGTCCGGAAAAGATACTGGAAACGGTTTTCGATCTGATCCGGAACTTCAGTAAGTTCTTCTCATTCAGCATAGACGCCGAAGAGATGAAGACAATAGAGCTTTACATCCTTCTATACGTTGCGCTCAAAGGTCCCCAGAGCATGTCCTCGCTGGCAAGGGAATACTCAATGACCAAGAGCAATATCACCGTTCTTGTCGACGACATGGAGAGAAAGGGCTTGCTTGCCCGTGTTCGTTCCGAGGAAGATAGAAGAGTGATCATGATAACCCTTACCGATAGCGGTAAGAGTTTTTTCGAGAGTTTCTTGGGCAACTTCTCGAAGTTGATCTCAACCTTTATTAGAAACGTTGGAAGCGAAGATCTCGCGATCATCACCGATGGTTTCGAGAGAATGACTAGCATAGTTGTCGATGAGGAATTCACCGATTCCGGTCACAAAAGCAGAGGTGATAAAGCATGATTCTTGTGACTGGTGCGAGCGGTCACGTTGGTAACGTTCTAGTCAGAGAGCTTGTCAGTAGGGGCGAAAAAACAAGGGCGATTGTCTTGCCCGGAGAAGATGTCTCTATGATCGAACTGGATGGAGTAGAGATACTTCGCGGCGATATAAGGGACAGAGATTTCGTGACCAAGGCCTGTGAAGGAATAGAGACCGTCTATCATCTGGCAGCACAAATATCCATATTGCCCACAATGAAAAAGCAGGTAAGAAGCGTCAACATAGGCGATACGGAGAACGTTATCCATGCCTGCAAGGTTCAGCATGTGGGAAAGTTGATCTACACGAGCTCCATCCACGGCTTCACCGAGCTAGAACCGGGAAGCGTGATAGATGAAAACGTCTCGTTCAACCCGGCTCGCACGAGCGGCGTCTACGGGAAATCCAAGGCCGAAGCCGTTCTCAACGTGCTCACGGCCGCGAGGGAAGGGCTGAACGCCGTCGTACTGTGCCCAACGGGCATCATTGGTCCTTTCGATTACAAACTTTCTGAAATGGGGAACAAGATAAGGCTCTTCGCAACAGGCAAGTTAAGAGTAGGAATCGAGGGGTCTTTCGATTTCGTGGATGTCCGAGATGTAGTGAGATCGGAGATAGAAGCCTCCATAAAGGCCAAGGCCTGAGAGGTATACATTCTCGGCGGCGAAGTGATCTCGATCCGTGAACTGACCGACATACTACACCAAATAACTGGAAAGAAGAGAGTGAGCACCTTTCTGAAAAGCGGCTCCGCATACGCCCTTTCGGCCATGTCGACACTTTACTACATGATCTTGAAGACGAAAGCCGCTTTCACTCCCTACACAGTACACACGCTTACCAGAAATTACAGGTATTCTCACGAAAAAGCGTCGAGAGTATTGGGCCATAATCCCAGAAAGGTCTCTGAATCTTTGAGGGATGCAGTCGAATGGGTATCGGGACATGGGACAATCAAACTGCAATCAAAACTGAACCCTGCACGGCAAATGTAGACTCTAGATTAAAGCACGAGAATCATGTAGGCGCGAGAAAACCAATTATCGAAGACATTTGCTCTAGAGTAACTGTGTTCTCTGCACAAGGTCTCAGCTCTTTTTGTTTCTTCCTTCTGTCATCCAGTACTAGCCGTTTAAGTGGTTCCGGTAGCTTTTCAATTTAATCGCCTTTCGACCTCCTTGGGCTATACAGCAAGCATCATTTTCCTGCATAGCGAGTCTCACTTATAGGGGGGAGGGTCTTCCCGGTCTCCTTTCTTCGGAAGGTAGCGTTGCACCCATCAACTTGTATTTCTTTGCTATTCAACAAAGATGTGCATTACTAGAATGTTAAAAATCGAGTCTGTCACCAAAGGGTCACACCAAAGGGCCACAAGGTATTCCTTTGGACTTATTAGATAAGTTATTAATAAAATTTCCGAATTGGTTCAAAGGTTTATTGCCAATAGGTAATGACATCGAGTTTAATAAGAAGAATATTGAGAAGTTCGCAAAAAACAATCTTGGTATTTCTAAAGAAGTACACAGATACTAATTTAGATATATTGAAGAACGAATAAATTCATAGAAACATTAATATTTTGTACCCATAGGAAGCCATAACACAGTAGTCGTGAAAGCTCCATTTTCCTGAGTTTGACTCTTTGATTTTTCTGATTCTATAATATGGTAGTATTGTAATCAGGGTTTTACCCTATTCGTTCCAATAAAATAGCCTCACGGGTTACGGTAATTTTTATTCAATTATTTTGCCATAATTTCCAGGAAAATCTGAAGAAGGGGTGTTTCTGATGTGATGAAAAAACAAAACCATAAAGATAAAGACAATTTAGAAGGAAAACAAGATCATCAAGATAGAAAACATTCTGAACAACAGCACCACGAACATATGATCGAAGACTTCCGCAGGCGTTTCTGGGTTTCTTTGATATTGACCATCCCCATCCTTGTTTTATCGCCTCTTATTCAAAATATATTGGGTTATGAATTTACTTTTCCTTTTGACAGTTATGTATTGTTTGCTCTATCTTCAGTGATATATTTCTATGGTGGATGGCCTTTCCTGACAGGGCTAATGGATGAACTGAAGAAAAAACAACCTGGCATGATGACCCTAATCGGGGTGGCAATAACAGTTGCCTATGGTTACAGTGTTGCTATCACTTTCGGGTTAGAAGGGAAAACCTTTTACTGGGAACTGGCTACTTTAATCGATATTATGCTTTTAGGTCACTGGATTGAAATGAAATCTGTAATGAATGCTTCCAATGCTCTGGAAAAGATTGTGCAACTGATGCCTTCAGAAGCCCATTTACTTGAAGATGGTCAGACAAAAGATGTAGCCATTGATCAGTTGAAAAGTGGAGACCTGGTACTTGTCAAACCAGGAGAAAAGGTTCCAGTCGATGGAGTTATTATTGACGGGGAAAGCCATATTGATGAATCTATGGTCACCGGTGAATCAAAGCCCGTAAAAAAGAAGAAAGATAATCAGGTGATCGGCGGTACAATCAATGGGAACGGGTCATTAACAATTAAAGCTCAGCAGATAGGGGAGGAAGCTTATCTAAGCAAAGTGATAAATATGGTTAAAGAGGCTCAAAGCGAGAAGTCTAAAACCCAGCATCTTGCTGACAAAGTCGCTTTTTGGCTTACTATTACTTCCCTTTCAGTAGGTTTTATTACTCTGGTTACATGGCTTTTCCTGGATCAACCTTTTGTTTTTGCCTTAGAACGTATGGCCAGTGTGATGGTTATCACCTGTCCCCATGCACTGGGTTTGGCTATTCCTTTAGTTGTAGCAATTTCAACTTCTCTTTCTGCACAAAGAGGCCTTTTGATTCGTAACCGCACGGCATTTGAAAATTCTCGTAAAATATCCCTGCTCGTTTTTGATAAAACCGGCACTTTGACCCAGGGAAAATTTGAAGTATTGAGATATGGAAGCTTGAACAACGCTTATAAAGATAAGCAGATATTAAGCTTAGCCGGTTCTCTTGAGTCAAAATCAGAGCATCCTCTGGCAACAAGTATTATGCAAAAAATAAAAAATGAAGGAATCAAACTACCAGAGGTAAAGAATTTTAAGGCTATTACCGGGAAAGGGGTAGAAGGCGAGGTGGAAAATAAAAAAGTAAAGGTAGTTAGCCCTGGTTTTGTAAAAGAAAAGGGGATAACGATACCGGATAGTGTCTATAAAAATGACCAGGAAACGATCGTGTTTGTATTGGTGGAAGAAGAATTAGCTGGGTTTATAGCTATGGGGGATGAGATAAGGAATGAATCCTATGAGGCGGTTAAAATATTGAAAGAGAACAATCTCAAAATTTATATGATGACCGGGGATAATGAAAAAGTTGCCAGAAGTGTAAGTGACGAACTGGATTTGGATGGTTATAGTGCTGAGATGCTACCAGACCAGAAACTGGAAAAAATCAAAGATTTTCAGGATAAAGGAGAATTCGTGGCCATGACTGGTGATGGAATTAATGATGCACCTGCCCTTGCAAAAGCGGATGTTGGTATTGCAGTGGGCTCTGGTACTGATGTAGCAGCAGAAACTGCGGATATTATACTGCTGAACAGTAACCCTATTGACATTGCTCATCTAATCGTTCTTGGGAAGGAAACATACAAAAAAATTGTTCAGAACCTGATCTGGGCGACAGCATATAATATCATAGCTATACCTCTGGCAGCAGGTGTATTGTATAACCTGGGAATCATTATCAGTCCTGCCATGGGAGCTATATTCATGAGCTTAAGTACAATCATTGTAGCTATTAATTCACAATTGTTGAAGAAAAAGTTTATCTGAAGGTTATTGCAAAATTCACAATATAGCAGGATAATAACGACGAACTCCATTCTTTAACAAAACAAAATAACGTTGTCGGTTGTACGCAAAGTTCAAAACATGAGAAGCCGAGACTTAAATAACGTTCATCGCTCCGCTTGGTCCATCGTCCAACGCTTGCCTGACGGCGCGCTTCGTCCATCGACAGGTGCAAAACACCATTGTAAAATACGTGAACCGTTTGATGCAAAGACAATGTCCATCGTCCATCACTGACGTTTCTTCCAACGCTCGTCTTGCTACTCACTTCGTCCATAGAATTAAAAAAATACGTGGTACGTTAGTAGGTTGTGCATTGTGGTGTTTTTCAAAGCTTTAGTTCTAATGCCCTCTTTGAGAGGGCTGCCGTAGGCTGGGTGTACGTATTTCGACGTTTCACTTTGTAAATCATGTTCCAATATTAGAGACCTGATAAAATGCTTGAAAAACAAGATATAGAGATAAAAAATCAAATGCCACATTCCACCATTAAGTTTCATGCTTATTTCCTGGATCAAATTGCCTAGATTTTTTACTTTTGCAGCAAGGTAGAAGGTTCTTCCGCCCTGGTTTACATAATCAATTATATTCTGGAAAGCGGCTATTTTTTTAGAATCGAGGAAAATTTGTACAGGTTCACCAGAATTTTAGATATTTAGTTCGAACACTTTGAGTTCTTTACCAGAGAGTCCGATATATCCGATCTCA